>DATMAF010000089.1:0-2479 GCA_035560315.1 Terriglobia bacterium
CATGGGAACAGAACCGCATGTCGAACCCCTGCCTCAGGACTCCGGTCGCGGCAGATGCCAGCCGACTCTTTGGCAAGGAACTGGCCAACAGGCGCGGGCTTTTACTATGAAGCAGTTAGACCAAAAGGACACCGGCCGCCGGACAAAATTCGTCAAAGATTTGGAGCGATCGCAGAGGGAAAGTCAAGAAACCGACAGCGACAGCCGGCTGCCTCGGAGTTGTCGCAGCAAGCCCGGGGAGGGGTTGGGATCGCAAATGAGGAACACCGGTATTTCCTGCTTTTTCCGCGCCGGCTAGTAATTCTGAGAGAGGATCTCGAAGTTCGACCGGAGATCCAGAGCGCGGTCAAGCGGGGTGGTGTCGCTGGAGAGCGCGCGGGCGATCTTGAAGAAAATATCGGTCTGGTCATAGTAGCCGGTGAAGAGCAGCGCACCCGGCCCCTCCGCCGTCAATGGAACCGAGGAAGCCGTATGCTGCCCGGTCCGAAAACCCACGGCCAGTCGATAGCGGTTGGTGTTTTCTGGGAACCCGTCGCCATTCAAGTCCGCGTAATCGGGGAAAACGGCCACCTCTCCGGGATTCTGCCCGGAGTCGTGCGCAAGGCCCCCGGCGAGCGGCTCAACGTGTGGGTACCTCATGTCGTGGTGGGTGTTCAGCACGGCGCCGGGAACTTGCGTATCCGCAACGCCCAGGATGTGCATGGATTGATCGTGGTCGGCCGTCACCAACACCAAGACCCGGCGCTGATCCGCCTCTCCGCCAGCCGCTGAGGAACGCCGGGTTGCGAAGCGGCGCGCCACGCCAACGGCATGGTCGAATTCAATGGTGTCCCAGATGGTTCCGACTCCGCGATTCCGGTGCGATTCTTTGTCGATGGATGCTCCTTCCACCAACAGGATGAACGGCCCTCCCTCCCTGCTCAACACCGCCAGCGCCTTCTCGGTCATCTCGCTCAGGAAGGGCTGATCGGGGAAGCCCGCAAAATCCGGCGTCGGTTCGTTCGGAGGCCGCTCCAAGCCCAGTTTGTCATACGCCACATTCATGTGGCTGGTGCGGAACAGCCCCAACAGTTTCGCCGGCGCCGCCGGCCCGGCTGCAATCCGTTTCAGCTCGGTCCGGTTTTGAACGTAGGCATAGCCGGCCGCGATCAGTTCCGTGACCAGATTCCGCTCGTCCCCGCTGTTGTCCGCGGTGCGTGCGAGGAAGCGATCGCGCCCGCCGCCGAGAATCACATCGAAGGCCGCTCCCGAAGCCAATCCGCCGTCCACAAACTGTCTCGCAATTTCAAAACCGAGATCACGCACGATGGAATGGGCACCCGCGGCGGCAGGCGTAGCGTCGGTTACATCCGAAGTGGTCACCACTCCGGAGCGATACCCGTAAATCCGCTTGAGGTATTCCCACAGAGTTTCCACACGAGGGTTGTCCAGCGCAAACTGCTTTGTGCCCGCGATGTCCCTGGAATCAAAGCGGAAATCATTGTTGTCCGCAAGAGCGCTCAACCCTCCCGCGATGGTCCGGTTCCCCGTGCTCCAGGCGGTTGCCGCGTTTGCCGAGTCGGAGACCAGTTGGTCCAACGCATAGGTCATGACCATGCCGGTGACGGGCAGGGAATCCATCTGCTGGTTCTGGTCAAAAAAGCCTTCCCGGAAACGGCCGTTGGCGCTTTGGGCAACGATGCGGGCAGCGTCCCGGTAGACCGTGCCCATGGCGTCGCCAATCATGAGGATGATGCTTTTCCGCGGCTCCGCCAGGCGGAATTCCTGGACGCCGATGCGCGCCGTGTCGCGGCCGGAGGCGCCGCCATCGCTGACGACGGCTTCCAGGGTCCACACGCCGCCGCTCGGCAGGCTCAGGCTGCGGTAGGTCCAAGACTTGTCGAGGTCGCTGGGGTCGGCATCGTTGTCGGTGGCCACTTCGGGAGACGGCAAATCAACAACCGCCGTTCCTGCATTCCAGCGCAGCGAAAGACGGGCGTCGGCGGCCCGCAGCCCGCTGGCCTCGATCCGCAGGTCAAAACGCTGCTGCGTCAGGACGCGAAAGCGTTCCGGGAGACGGATGCGCACGTTCGGACTCCCCTGCGCCGGCAGGAGCCATACAGCGAGCGACAAAACAGCAACCAGTCTTTCCATCAGCATCTCCTTATCAGCGTGGTCGCGGCGCGGCAGTGTCCACCAGACCGACCATCGGCACGCCGTCGGCCGATGGCAGCGGGAAGCCGAGCAGTCGGGCGATGGTGGGAGCGATGTCGATCTGGCGGGCCGCTGGCATCACGACCCCTCTGTTGATTCCAGCCCCTGAAATAATAAGGCCGGTGCGCATCTCCGGGGTGGACGGCAAATAACCGTGCCCGGCACGGCGGATTCCTCCGGGAGCCTCTTCTGTTCTGCGCTCTGCAAGCGGCTGTCAGAAAAGGCACACCGGCGCCGTTCATGAACCAGTAACGGTTCCTTAATGACAGATCCAAAAAGCGTTGCG
>DATMAF010000090.1:0-3289 GCA_035560315.1 Terriglobia bacterium
TTGCCGGCCCCGCCGCCAAACAAGGCGATGGGCAGGTTCCACTGGTTGTGGATGTCGCCATCGCCCATGCCGGCGCCGTAGACGATGATGGAATGATCCAGCAAGTTGCCGCTGCCGTCCGTTGTGGAGCGCATCCGCTGGAGGAAATAGGCTAGCAGCGAAGCGTGATACGAATCGATCTTCCGGACCTGCTCCATCCGTTCCGCAATGCCCCGGTGGTGGGTCAGCGGATGGTGCGGCTCGCTGATGCCGAGATTGCTGTAAACGATCTCGCTGTACTCGCGCGCCAGCATGAAGGTGCTGACCCGCGTGATGTCCGTCTGGAAGGCCAGCACCAGCAGGTCAAACATCAGCTTGGCATGCTCTTCGTAGTTGGTGGGCAGACCGACGGGACGCTCCATCGGCGGCACCGCCGCCATCGTGGCGGCCTGCTTTTCGGCCTTCTCCAGCCGGGTTTCGACGTCGCGGATGGCGTCCAGGAACTCGCTGATCTTGGAGCGGTCGCTGGGGCCCAGCGTCGAGAGCAGGCGCGCCGCGTCCGATTTGACGTAATCCAGGATGCTGCGGTTCTTCTCGAGTTGGGCGCGCCGCGCCGCCGGGTCGGTGCTGTCGCCGTCGCCAAAGAGGCGCTCGAAGACGGCGCGCGGCTTGTGCTCCATCGGCAGCGGCGTGGTCGCCGTGCGCCACGAGATGGTGTTGGTGTAGGCGGCGTTGTAACCGCCCTGCGCCTGGCCGGCAATTTCGGCCGCATCCTCAATGCAGAGCTCCAGCGAACCCAACTGCGTCTGCTTGCCGAATTCCCGCGCCATGACCTGATCCACCGAGGGGCCGCACAGCACGTCGTTCATGGATTTTTTGGGCTCGGCGCCGGTGAGCCACATGGCGCTGCCGCGCACGTGCCCGCCAACGAACTCCAGTCCCCCGTCCAGCCCGCTCAGCACCACCATCTGGTTGCGGAAGTCGGCGACCTTTTCGAGCGTGCGCGTCAGGGTGAACCCCGGGCCGGTCTCGGCCGGCAGCCAGCTGTCGCGCAGGATGCCATTGGGGATGTAGATGTAGGCCACCCGCAGTTGCGGATTCGCCGTGGTATCCAGCGCTCCGGCGAAGGCCGGAACCATCCCATCCAGCAGCGGCAGGGCAATGCTGGCGCCCAACCCCCGCAGAAACGTGCGCCGGGGGATTGCCTTCTTGAATATCATCATATCGATCGCGACCTCCTCATCTGAAATGGCACGCTGTTCACAATTCCCAGAACAATCGAGGACCAGCGGTAGTCGCTGGGAGCGGCTTCCCGGACAATCTTGCGAAGCGCCGGGCCGTCGTAGTGCTCCAGGGTGCGGCCCAGCGCATACATCAGAAGCTTTTCGGCGACGGCGTAGGCGATATTCTCCGGCCGCTTCAGCAGCCCCTCGCGCAGGCCGGCCGGGCCGGTGAACTTGCTGCCGTCGATCAGCGCCCCGGAGGCGTCGATGGGCAATCCGCCATCCAGTTCCCGCCACTTGCCAATGGCGTCAAAATTCTCCAGGGCAAAGCCGATCGGATCCATCCGGGCATGGCAGCCGTAGCAAAAGGGATTCTTGCGATGCTCTTCCAACTGCTGGCGGAACGTTCCTTTGGCTCCTTCGCTGCGCTCCTTGAGCGGCGGCACGTCGGGCGGCGGCGGGGGCGGCGGAGAGGCCAGCAGGTTTTCCAGCACCCACTTGCCGCGCTGCACCACCGAGGTGCGGTTGGCATAGGAAGTCAGCAGCAGAATGCTGCCCTGTCCCAGCAGCCCGCGGCGGTTTTCATCGCTGACTTTTACCCGGCGGAAGCGGTTGCCATAGACGTTGGGAACGCCGTAGAAGTTGGCCAGCCGCTCGTTCAGGAAGGTGTAATCGGCGTTGAGCAGCGTCAGCACCGAGCGGTCCTCGCGCATGATGCTCTTGAGGAACAGCGTGGTCTCCTGCTCAAAATCCTGGCGCAGGGATTCGTCAAATTCAGGGAACTCGTCGCGGTTGGGGGTCCGCGTTTTCAGGTTGCGCAAGTACAGCCACTGCCCCGCAAAATTGTCCACCAGCGCCTGCGACCGGGGATCGTCCAGCATGCGGCGGACCTGCTGCCGGAGCACTTCGGAGTCGTGCAGCTTGCCCTGCTCGGCCAGGCGCAGCAACTCCTCGTCCGGAATGCTGCTCCACAGGAAGAAGGAGAGCCGCGACGCCAGTTCCAGGTCGCTCAGCCGGTAGACCTTGCCGGCCGCGCCTTCCGGCTCCCGCTCGATGCGGAACAGGAACTCCGTGCTCACCAGCAATCCCTGGAGTCCCATCTGGATTCCGGATTCAAAATTGCCCCGCCGCCGGCCAGAACGATACAGCTCCAGCAGGGGCTCCACATCCGTGTCGCTCACCGGGCGGCGGTAGGCGCGCCGCGCCAGATGGGAGAAAATCCGGCGGGCGCAGGGTTCCTCTTCCGCCGCCGTTGCCGGATGGCACAGGAAAATTTTCTGGCGGCTGGGAGTGTCCCCGGGGCCTTGCACGTCGTAGGGACCGCTGATAATGAGGCTGCTGACTTTGGGTTCGGCAATGCCGCGATGCTCGAACTTGGTTTCCTCTTCATAGCTCAGCGGCCGTTCCAGTTCGTACAGCGCGCCTTCCGGAACCCACTTTTCTTTCAGAAAGGACACCTGCACCAGGCGGGTGCCGGCTTTGGCGGGGAAGCGAACCCGCAGCTTGCCATCGGCGGTACGCTCATACGCGAACTGCTCATAGTTCGGCGGCAGCGCGTCGGCGGCTCCAGCCCCCTGCGCCTCGCCCACATTGTCGCCGCCAAACTCCAGCAGCGCTACCCGGGCGTAGTCCAGCCGCACATCCAGCTTATGGGGCTCGGCCAAACCCAGGATCAAGGACTCTCCGCCCGTCCTCTGCAACCGCACCTGGATTTCATACTCCCCGTCGAGCGGGAAGTGATGCTTCAACGCCACCCCGCCGCGGGAGCCGAACGGAAGATCTTCATTCATGCGCTCGCTTTGCACCAGATAGGGAGAGACGGTGTAGGTCGAGGTGTCGGGACGGATGGTCGGATCGCCGATGGCCAGGCGGGCGATTTTGCCGGCCGCGGAGACATATTTTTCCATCAGTCCGGGGGAAACGGAAAGCAGCGCGCCGAGATTGTCAAACCCTCCGGAATCGTCCGCCGGAAGCAGGGCGGCGCCGTCAATGTCCAGCCCCAGCAGGTCGCGCACGGCGTTGGTGTATTCGGCTCGATTCAAGCGATGGGCCGTGGTGGGTCTGCCTGGATTGGGGTCGGCGGCGGC
>DATMAF010000091.1:0-14118 GCA_035560315.1 Terriglobia bacterium
ATTTGTCTAAGGTGCAAATCGGATGAAGGAACCTGTGGGGCCAAATTCCCGGCGGCCGGTGGCCTACCGCAATCAGGAGTTCCTTGACAGCCCGGACGCCCGGGCCATCCGCATCCTTTCCGAGTACCTGGAGCCGTACTCCAATTTCCGCCGCCACCGCATCCGCGATACCATCGTGTTTTTCGGCTCCTCGCGCAGCAAGGAAAACGGCCTGCTGGGGAAGTACTACCAGGAAGCGCGGGAACTGGCCCGCCGGATTACGCAGTGGTCCAACCAGTTGCCGGACGACTCGCGCCGGTTTGTGGTCTGCTCCGGCGGCGGGCCGGGGATTATGGAGGCGGCCAACCGCGGCGCCGCCGAGGCCGGCGGCCAGAGCGTGGGGTTGAACATCGGGCTGCCCTTCGAGCAACTGCCCAACTCCTATATCACCCCGGAACTCTCCTTCCAGTTCCACTATTTTTTTATGCGCAAATTCTGGTTCGTTTATCTGGCCAAAGCGATGATCTTCTTCCCCGGGGGCTTCGGCACGCTGGACGAGCTGATGGAAGTGCTGACCCTGGTGCAGACCCAAAAGCTCAACAAGCCGATTGTGATCGTCCTGTACGGATCGGAGTTCTGGAAGGAAGTGCTGCACCTGGAAGCCCTGGTTCGTTATGGCACCATCAACCGCGAAGACTTGAACCTGGTGCAGTATGCCGACGAGCCCTCCGAGGCGCTCCGGGTGTTGCAGGAAGGGCTCTCCAAGTATTATTTGGGCCCGGATGCGCCGTTCCGCCGCCCGCTGCGCGAAGTCCCGGAATTATAATCCGCCGCAGACAGAATCCCGCCCTGGCGGCCAGAGCGCCGCCGCCGGCCACGATTTTCCGGCCCAGCGCCGGCTTACTTTTCCAAAATGAAGGTCACCTTCATCCGCACGCGGTACTCGGTGATTTTCCCGTTTGCGGCTGCCGCGGTGGCTTCCAGCAGGCGCATGCCGGTGATGCCGCGCAGCGTCTTGGAGGCCCGCTTGAACCCCTGCTCGGCGGCATCTTGCCAGCTTTTGGGAGAGGATGCGACGATCTCGGTCACTCGTGCAACTGCCATGGCTCCTCCTTGAAAGGGACTGGTTTCCAAACCACGCTGGGCCGACCGAACCGCCGCTCCCGCCGGTTGCCTCGCCTCTCTGTGGCGGGCGGCTGGCCGTCATTGCAGCAAAGCGGCAAGCTCCTCTTCATTGAATCCGAACACCCATCGTTCGCCGCGCCGCAGGATCGGCCGCCGGATCAGGTTGGGCTCCTTGGCCATCCAACGGATTGCTTCTTCCCGGCTCGGCGGATGCTGCTTCATCTTGCGCGCGCGGTACAGCTCGTTCTTCGGATTGAGAAACTCCAGGTGCGAGCGCTTCCCGATCAATGCGTCCAATTCCTTCTCCGAAAGCGGCTGCTTGCCGAGATCGCGCTCCTCCAGTTTCACCTTCTTTTCCAGCAAGAAACTTCTTGCTTTGCGGCAGGTCGTTCAGGTGGACTTGCCATAGAATTGAATCGTCTGCTTCGCCATCGTGGAACCTCAATCAGTGCCCGAAATCGGTGCGGGCGGCGTAGGCGTGCTTCTTCACCGCCAGGCCCTGGAGCCGCTCCGCGCCCAGCCGCTGGAGATACTCCTCATGATTTCTTGTCCCCGTGATCCACTGCCGCAGCCAGGATTCATACTCGCCGCGCGTCTTGGTCTGGCGGTGATACTCCTGATAAAAGGCGTTGTCGCGGTTGTAGTAGCCCTGCACCGGCGAGGGATGCGCCCCATACGGAACGTGCGCCACCGCCGTAACCAGAAAGCCGGGGATTACGGTGCGGTTGGGGTCGCTGGCGATCACCTGGGGGCTGACGATCTCTTCCGTTACCACAATCACTTTCTTCGCGGCGCGGGCGGCGTCCGGGGCGGCTCCCAGGTTGCCCCAGACGTGGGCGTTGCCGTATCGGTCGGCCCGCTGCGCCTGCAAGATGGCCACGTCCGGCGCGATGGCCCGCACCGCCGCCATCCGCTCCTCGCTGAAGGGCGCGACAAACTCCTGCAAATCCGGGTTGCGGCCCATCAGGCTGGAGCCCCCGGCGGTGTGGGTGGGCAGAAAGGGGACGCCCAGCGCGGCGGCGTGCAAGGCGAGCGCGATGGTGAAGTTGGTGTGATCCACCACTTCGAGGGGGCCGGGGATGGACTGCTCGACGGCGCGGCGGAAGTTATAGGCCGAGCCCATCATGACGTTGCCCACCCAGGCCGCCACCACCTTGCGCACGCAGCCGGCGCCGATCATCTGGTCAAAAAGCATGTCGGAGATGGGGCCGACCAGGGTCAGGTCGCGGCGCCCCTGGCGGATGATCTCGTGGCCGGCGGCAAACGGGATCATGCTTTCCAGTTGCAACCCCATGGCGACGCTGGCCCCGTCCGGCACATGCTCGCGAATGGCTTCCGGCAGGGTGCAGAGCTTCTCGGTGGCTTTCTCGGTCTGTGTGGTCATAGCTGGTGAGTCCATTTTGGGGCGCGTTTTTCGAGGAAGGCGAAGATGCCTTCCTTGCCGTCCTCGCTGGCGGCGACGCGGTCGAGGAAGAACCGCTCGCTGAGCTCCAGGGCCTTTTCGAAATCCACCGGCGCGATGCGGCGCAGCAGTTGCTTGGTCAGGGCCAGCGCCGAACCGCTCATGGCCGTGAGTTCCGCCAGCAGTTCCTGCAGGGCGGCATCCAACTGGTCCGGCGGAACGACCCGATTGACCAAGCCAAAAGCGGCCGCCTGCGCCGCGCCGATGCTGGAGCCGGTCAGCAACAGCTCGACCCCCTTGCGGTACCCCATCTGGAGCGGCAGCAGAATGATTCCCACCGGCGGCAACTGGCCCAGCTTGATCTCCGGCTGCCCGAAGCTGGCGTTGTCAGCCGCCACGATCAGATCGCACATGGAGGCCAGTTCCAGCCCCCCGCCCAGGCAATGTCCTTGTACCGCCGCCACGGTTACTTTGTCGGTCCGGGCCAGCAGGCGGAAGATGCGGTGAAAGCGGGGGATCATCTGGTGGATCTTGTCGGGGGTGTGGTCCTGGATGCTGACTCCGGCGCAGAAGGCCTTTTCCCCGGCGGCCCGAAACACGATGAGGCGCGTCGCGGACTGTGCTTCGATCCCCTCCAGCGCCGCGCAAACCTCTTCGATCATCTCGAGATCGAGAATGTTCAGCGGCGGCTTGGAGAGCGTGATGGTGGCGACCGCCCCGCTCTGCTGCGCCTGTATCGTCCGGTAGGTCGTGGTTGCCATCGGCGCTTCACTCACGGATTTCCAAAGGTACGACTATAGCAAGAATTCCGTTCCGGACAAGCCAGTACTATTTGGTCCAGAAGCCCTGCGGGTCGTAGGAGCGAATCACGCGCAACTCCCGCTTGGTGGGAGCCGGCGTCTGGCGAACTCGCGGCGCAACCGCCAGCGGCCAGCCGGTGTTGGCAAGGATGTCTTCCACTGTGACGCCGGGATGGTAGGAATCGAGATAGGCTTCCCCCTGTTTGTCGAACCGCAGCACGCCCTTGGTGGTGATGACGGCGGCCGGACCGCCCTGTTGCAGGCGGCCGGAGGCGCGCCAGGGGCCGTGGCCCGGGCTGGTGATGTAATGGACGCGCTCGGGCAGGCGATGCTTCTCGTGGCTCAGCAGGGCCACAAAACGGCGCGCCAGCGCCGCAATGTCGCAGGCGCCGCCGCTGCCTGGCAGCCGCACCCGCCGGCCCTGGCCGTCGAGCACTTCGGTGGAGTTGAGGTTGCCGTGGCGGTCGACCTCCGCCGCTCCGAGAAAACCCAGGCTGACGCGGCCCTGCTGCAACAGCGCCATGCATTCCAGCATGGTCATGCAGGAAAGCGCGCCGGTGATGTTGGGTCCGTCCGACATCGTGAAGAGAAGCTCTTTGGCGGGGGTCCGCCGCAGCACGCCGTTCTCGAAGACGCCGATGGCGTTTGGGGCGTGGGTGTTCTTGGCGACCACAAAGGCAATCAGCGGCAGCCGCATCCCCACAAAAACCACATCCCCGTCCTGAATCTCCCGCGCAGCGGCGGCAACCATCAGCTCCGAAAGAGAATAATCCGCGCTCACAGGCCGGCCGCTCCTTCCCAGGCGGGGCCGGAAAATCCTCCCAGAATTCCATGCAGGAAAATCGAAGTCATCTGCTCCGCCAGTTCCTTGCCGCCGCCATCCACGGCGGGGTTGTACCAGGTATAAATCCAGTTCATCATGCCAAACAGGGAGAGCACCGCCAGCCGCGGGTTCATGCGCCGCAGTCCGCGTTCCTGTTGCAACTGTTCGACCAGCGCCAGGCAGCGCCGGTAATAATCTCGTTTGAGCGCCGCGAGTTCGGCCTGATACGCGCCCTTCAGGGTGTCCGACTCGTGTGTCAGAACCTGCGCCTGCTTGCGATTGGAAACGAAGTGCTCCAGGTGGTTGGCGATAAAAATCCGCAGCGCCTGCTCCGGCTCGCGCACTTCCCGAAGCTTCTCTTCCAAGCTTGCCGTCAGCGTCGCGAAGGCCTCTTGCTGGACGAGAAACAGCAAATGATCTTTGCTATCGAAATAGTAATACAGTCCCGCGATGCTGGTGCCGCTGGCGCGGGCTATGTCCCGGACGGACGCGGCGGCAAAACCTTTTTGCGCGAAAACCTCGGTGGCATGCCGGAGGATCTCGCCCAGGCGGCGGTCGAAACGGGACCGTGGGGACGCGGGAGGTTCCGCAAGGCTGGACTGCGAGTTGCCCGCGGCAGCCGATGCGGAGCGTGTGAGCCGGGAATGAGCTGGGGTGCGAGCCACGGATTCTTCCTGTTCAGAGCGAACGTTCGATCTAGATTTACCTTCAAGCGGGCTTCTTTGTCAATTGCCTCGAGCTCGCGTTGCGCATTCGGAATAGTTCGCGGCCCCCAAACACTGGCTGGAGAAGTCCCGACCAACCGGGAAGCGGTGATGCCATTTTTCTTTGGGCCAGAGGGAGAAAGGGGAGTTGATTTAGATTCCGAGCAAACCAACTCGCTCAGAGAGAAGAGCTTCCCCCCGATGCGGCCCCTCAGACCGATCCGGGAGCAGTTCCAGCACGTGGCCGCCGAACCGCCGGCGAGCTTGGGGCGATCTGAATGGGAAGACATCAGCGGCGGGCAAGCCGTTGTGCCGGAGGGAGTCCAAGGGCCGCACGACCGACAGTTGTGCCGGGAGGCCGGGGAGCGGGGAAGTGCGGGGGAGTCGCGCAATGAATATTCGGAGCGGGACTCGGTGAGGCGGTTGGGGGAGGCTGCGGCTGCGGATTGCGCGAGCGGGCGGGAAGGGGTTGCTAATGGCGATGGGGGATCCTCTGGATGCGAGATCCGCCGGCCCCTGCTCGCCTTCTTCTCCTTCCCGCTCCGCCCGGCGCGGAGCCTGCGCACCGCCAACGCCACCGAGCGCTGTTTCGTGGAGGTGCGACGGCTCACCCGCCCGATGGTCCGCTTTGTCAATAGCTACAGCGTGGATCGCATCGTGTTCTCGATCGTTAAGCGGATGAACCCGCAATGGAAACATCGTACCCTTCAAACTGTTACCCACCAACTTGACATCACCCCCGGCGGGCCGTCCATTGAGGCCGCTGCAGCGCTATGTTATACTGCCAAACGCGGCGTCCTCCGGCTGTTACAGCAAGCGCCGTCCAGGAATCGGGGCCGTAGTTCAGCTGGTTAGAACGCCTGCCTGTCACGCAGGAGGTCGCGAGTTCGAGTCTCGTCGGCCCCGCCAAATTTTTCTATCAGTTACGGCGCGCCGCTTTTTCTGGATTTTCAGACTGTAGTGAAAACTGTAGGTAGTCTGGCTGAAACGCCGGCCGCTCGATAGCTTCCAGCGCTCTCCTCTTGGCTTCCAGGCGAACGTGGCTGTAATGCTCCAGCATCTTGCGGGAGACGTGCCCCGCGATGGCCATAATGGTCTGGTCGCTCGCGATGGTCTCGGCCAGCTTGGTGATGGCCGTGTGGCGCAGGTCATGGAATCGCAGGCCCGCCAATCCGGCCTTCTTGGTCGCGTTCCTCCACGCGGTCCGAAAGCTTGTTACTGGACGGCTTGGATCAACGTGGTGATTCTCGCAGGCGGGAAAGACGCAGTCGTCTGGAGCGACATTCGCTGATCGGCTGTGCCAGTACTCAAGAACTGCGGCGGCAGACTGGTTCAAGGGAATCACTCTGCCGGTTCCCGCATCGGTCTTGCTCCGGCCCACCGTGAGGCACCGGTTCACCAGGTCCACTTGCCGCCAGCGTAGCGTCTTGATCTCCTGCGACCGCATCGCGGTGTTCAGCGCGAGGACCACGATGACGTAGAACGGCGAATCCTGGTAGCGCCTGTCGGCAGCGGCAGCGAGCAACGCGGCCTCTTCCTCAGGCGTCAGCGCTCTGCCAATGTCACGGCGTTCCTTCAGCGGCCTGACGTCGTCGGAAATTTTCCCCCAGAGCTTGTACTTCCTCAGGATCTGGCGGAGAACGCCGGTTTCCATGTTGACGGTGCGGCCTGATGCCCCATCGCCGGTCCGCTTGGCTTGGTATCGCGCGACATCGTCTGCCGCAATATCTGAAAGGAGGGTGCCTCCGAACTCGCGCTTGAGATGGCGAATGGCCAGCTTGTAAAGCTCGATGGTCTTGGAGGCAACATGCGGCGTCCGGGTCTCGAGCCAGGTATCCGCCGCCAGATTGAAAAGCCGCGCTTGCTCGCGGCGGGAGACGCCGTTGTAGCCTTCCTCCAGCTCGCGACGGCGGGCGCGTTCTGCGTCGCGGGCCACGGTCTTGGAGTGGGTCTTCGCGGACTCGCAGATGCGCTGCCCGGCAAACCGGAAGGTGTACCACCACGTATTGCCCCTGCGGTAAAGGCTCATCCTATGCCTCCTTTCTGGATTTCCCCGTGCGAATCCAGTTTCTGACGTGCTCCACTGTGGTATCGAGTTTCTTGGCAATCTCCTGGACCGAAGCGCCCTTGGAATGGAGCGCGAGCGCTCTTGCGATCTTCTGCCGGCGGCGTTGTGCCGCCTGTCGATTGATGACCGCGCGGCCGCATCGCTCACAAAAATTGGCTTTGCTACGCCGCGGGGCATGTCGGGTGCGGAGGTACGGAAGGCCGCATCCCCAGCAGAAATACAATCCCATGGAGCCGCAGGCGGCAATAGCTAGTTGCCATGCCAGGGCGCGAAAGAGGAAGCCGTCATAGTCAATCCGCAGTTCCCAGCCGTCCTTGTCCCAGTTCCATTGGATCTGAAAGTCTGGCTTTCGTTCGAGGTGGTTGTTGAGGGCTAGCCAACGATTCAACTCGGAGCAGATACTCTCGCGCTCCCTTCTAAGGTATTCCTTCCGGTAAGCCGCAGAGCCCTTCTTGAAATGGAATGGAATGGCGGGTTCGGGATGCGCCCCCAGTCCATATCTGATTAGTTCGTGAAAATGTTCCGGCGAATCGTCCTCAAAGCGATACCGAAGGCGATGCCACTCCTCCTCTGGAGCCGGCTTGCCTTGCCTCAATCGTGCCGCAATCGCCAACACCGCCTTCGCCCTGCGGGAGTAGTATCGCCACGCTGAGATCGGCTCCTCCCCCTTCTCAGACAAAGTGCATGGCCTGATGTATCCCTGCTTCGAGGGGCCGCTGAGGTTTAGCACACCCCACTTGCGCGCAAACTCCAAAAACGCTTCTGGAGGCTTCTCGGCCAGCGAAACGAACTCGTTTAGAGTGTCCTGGTCGGGCTGGACAACCTGCGGTCTGGTTTTCGGGTCGCCAAAATAAAGCTTCCAGACGAGCGTCTCTTCATTCCAATAGTCGGTGGCACTCTTCAGCTCGATGATTTCCGGAACGACCACGTAGTTCGCGGGCACCCGTCCGCCCACGTTTCCGTTTTCGTCCGTCAAGCCAGCGAGTTCGAGTTCCAGCCGGTCTTTCTGAGTCATCTTATAGTCAACTTATTGTCGTGGGTGTCGGAACCTTTGTCAAGCAAAATCGCAAGCGACAGTACGAAACCTTGTCGAGGAGGTCAACTCGAAATGAAGCGGCTTTTGCGAGTGGAAGAAGTCGCGGAGATCACGGGCTGGAAGCAATCCACCGTGCGGGCCAAGATTCTGAGACGCGAGATTCCCTACGTGAAGTTGGGCAAGAGCGTGCGCATTTCTGAGGCTGTCCTGGAGGCCTTGGTGAACTCGAACACGATTCCTGCGAAGCCGGAGGGGCGGCGGTGAACTTGTCCTGCGAGTCCGTGGCTCGGGCTGCCCTGGGCGAGCCGCTCAAGCGCAAAGGGACAGAGCTCTTCTGGTGTGCGCCCTGGCGCGACGACCGCGATCCAAGCCTTCATGTCAACACCAAGAAGGACGTGTGGAGTGACTTCCCGGCTGGGATCGCCGGCAACGCCTGGGAGTTAGCCGCGCAGCTTGCCGGTTGCGACCCAGGCGATAAGCCCTCTGTCGCGGCCTGGCTCCGGGAGCACGGGCTCCTTAGCAGCAACGGCGTCGCGAAAACCATTGTGGCCCTCTACGACTACACCGACGCCAACGGGCAACTGCTCTATCAGAAGGTGCGTTACGAGCCCAAGGATTTTCGCCTCCGGCGACCGGATGGCAAGGGTGGCTGGATCTGGAATGCGGAGGGGATCACGCCCACCCTCTACAACCTGCCGGAGGTCCTGAAAAGCAATTTCGTGCTGCTCGTGGAGGGCGAGAAGGATGTGGAGACGGCTCGGAAGATGGGCCTGGTCGCTACCACGAGCGGCGGCGTAGGGAGTTGGCACGCAAGGCTCGCCGAGTACCTCCGGGACAAGGGCGTGGCCGTGATCGCCGACGCCGACGAGCCAGGGAAAAAGCACGCGCGCCAGGAAGCAGCCGACTTGGTAGGGGTTGCCAAGTGGGTGCGCCTGCCAGACCTCAGCCTCTACGGGAAGGACCTGACCGAGTTTTATGTCCCTGATTCGCCCTTGCGCGGAAAAGATTCGTTGCTGAAGCGCATCAAGGGCTGCCCGGTTCTGACCGCCGCAGACGTGGCGACCTGGAAGGTCTCCGGGCAAGCGAAGGCATCTCGCTCCGATGGGTTTCAGCTCCTCTCTATCGGCGACTTGTTCCGCGCGCCAGAAGAGAAGATTTCCTGGATCGTTCAGGAGCGCTTGCCCGCGGGCGGCTTTTCCATCCTGGCCGGCAAGCCCAAGGCCGGCAAGAGCACGCTGGCCCGATGCCTGGCGCTCGCCGTCTCGCGCGGGAAACCGTTCCTCGGATGGGAGACCACGGCGGGACCCGTGCTCTATCTCGCGTTGGAAGAGAAGCTCTCGGAGGTGCGTTCCCACTTCCGGGCGATGGGGGCCACGGGCGATGAGCCCATCTTCATTCACGCTGCCCACGCTCCCCAGGATGCAGTGCTGGCGCTGATGGACATCGTCAGAGAACACAAGCCCGTTCTCGTGATCGTGGATCCGCTGCTCAAGCTGACGCGGCTGAAGAGCGCGGACGACTACGCCGAGGTATCGGCGGCGTTGGAGCCGTTGCTGATGCTGGCGCGGGAAAGCGGCGCTCACCTTTTGGCCGTGTACCACTCGCCGAAGATGGAGCGCGCTGACTTGATTGACTCACCCTTGGGCTCCACCGCCTTCGCGGCGGCGGTGGACACGCTGCTGGTCCTCAAGCGCACCGACAGATACCGGACCATCGCCACGGTGCAGCGGTACGGTTCCGACTTGCCGGAGACGGTGATCGAGTTCAACGAGCAGAGCCGGACGGTGTTGCTCGGCGTTGAGAAAGGTCAGGCGGAACAGGAACGCATCGGAGCAGCCATCGTCGAGTACCTGGCCGGCTGCAAGGAGTCGCAGACGGAGGAACAGATCATCGAGGAAGTGGAGGGCAAGCAACGCCACAAGCGTGCCGCGCTCCGGGAGTTCGTCAAGCGCGGCGAGGTCTGCCGTTCTGGAAGCGGGAAGAGGGGCGAGCCCTATCTGTACCACCTGAGCCGGGTACAAGAAACCGCCGGGGTACGAGCGGGTACGAAAAAGCCCGAATCCGGCGGGGATGAGGAAAGCTCGTACTCTCGTACCCACTACCCTACGGGTACAAGGGTACGAGCAACGAGAATCCTGGGTGATCTAGCTGAAAACACGGCGAAAAAGCTCGTACCCGATTCTGTGCAGGCGGGAGACTCTTGGGTACACGAATCCGGGGAGCCTGGGAACGGGCTTTTTGAGGAGGGCTTGCTGTGAGCGCGGCACAGTTTCTATGTGAACTCGAGCGGCGCGGGATTGTCCTCGAAGCTCGTGGAAACCACCTCCACTACCGTGCGCCCAAGGGAAGGCTGACGCCAGACTTGGTTGAGAGCCTCCGTCAGCATAAGGCGGAGCTGCTGCGCTTGCTGGCCGGGGAGGCAAAAACCGGATACGGGCTTTGCCCCGAACCGGATCATTGCGCCGGCTGCTACTCGATCGGCGTGGTGGATGGCAGAGAACGCTTCCTCCACCCACCGAAGGGCAAGCCGATTAGCTGGGCCGCGCTTCAGCCGGCAACGGAAAAGGTGCAATGAGGTATAGGCTGGGCGGCACATCGACGCGACAGGGCCCAACGTGGCGCAAACGGGGCCAACCCACGCGATGGAGGCAAGCCAGCGGGTCCTTCCTGGGCCTTGGCCGTCGCAGGTGGGCATGGGCCACAAATTCGCTAGCGTCAGAACAGAAAACACCTTGCCACTTGCCATTTGCCACTTGCCACCCTGTCTTGCTCAAGACCGATTCTTCCGAACGATCCGGACCGATAGGAGCCGGAAATTTCAAATACCTGGAGGTGTAATTCATGAACGAAACGGAACGTCAGCAAATCCGACATAGTGCTTACGAGGAGAGGGTCAGGCGTGCCCGGCTGGCGGAGCGCGAGCGGTGCCGCCAGATCATCTGCTCGCCGGAAGCCCGGCAGCGCGAGGCCTTCGCCCTGCACATCGCTACCGAAACCGATCTGTCGCCGGAGGCCGCCCGCCGCGTCCTGGCCGCTTCGCCCCGCCAAATCGAGGGCCCGTTCACCAAGATGTTTGAACAAGAGGGCTCGGATACCGAGCGAGAGATCAAATCCATTCTGCGGGCTGCGCAAGCCCTGCAACCAGAAAAGGAGAGTAGCCAATGAAGCAAGACCGTTCTTTCGAGTCCGGCAAGTCGCTGCTGGCTGAGATCACCAAGGCCGAGGATGCGCTCCGTGAATGCGACCAGCTTCTCAAGGAAGCAGAGAAGAACTTGACCGCAAAGCTGGAGTATTGGCAAACCGCCGTGGCACTCGGCAAGGACAGCAAGCGCCCGCTGGAGATTGACTCGCTCCAGCTTGAAGTCCGTGATCTGACCGCGCGCGCCTCCGGCCTTGAAAAGCACCTGCTCGAACTCTATCGCCAGGCGGAGCGGGCGCACCTGGACTTGCAGCCCATCATCGAATCCAAAGCCGCAGAACTCACTGAGCAAGTCAAAGTCGAAATTGCTTCTGCCCAAGCCGCCCTGCAGACAGCGCTCCGCCGGGGCGTCGCGCTGGAAGTGCTCGCCAACAAGAAATTCCTGACCGAAGACGAGCGCATCGCCGCGCGTTGCAGCGCGCCGGAGCGGGAGATCGCCACTGCGACCTTTGGTGCAATTGCAGAGCTGCATCGGCTTTCCGAACATCTGAAACGCCGCGGCAAGTTCGGCCCTGAACATATCAGTGACCATCGCGCCGCGCGGGAACGGCAGGCGGTGCGAACGGTCACCGTCCCCGTTCCCATTCCGACTCCACAAGCGCAGCCGCCGGCCAGCGCATCGCCGGAGCCAGTCATGCCGCAGCCGGCAGCGCAGTTCCGCCCCAGTCAGGCCAGTACTCTTTTCCGGCATCTCGCCGACGGCGACCGCGAGCGCCTGGGTGTGTACGAAGACGTGGAAGAGGAGGTGCGCGAGTTGCGCCGCATTTACTGATGCATTGAGTTTCCAGCGCGCCGCTTACTTGTTCCCGGCGCGAACCGCCTGCTGGACGCGCGGGCCTCAACCTCCCCCGCGCGGCAACGGCGGCACCTATACCTGCAAAGTTCTCGTGCTTGACGGCGCACTTGCGCTGCGGCAAGAATTTTCTTGACTCTCTGTAATTATGTGTCATTACTAGTCATGATGCGGGCACAGAGTTCCAGACCGAAGCGGCAAAAGGAGCAGAAGCGAACGGGCAAGCCGCTACAAGTCTATCTGGCTCCTGAGCTAGCGGCGCAACTCGAAGCCCTTTCACAAAAGCGGCATGTGGCCAAGGCTACCGTTGTGCGATTTGCAGTGGAACGGCTTATCAACCAGCTCAATAGCGGGCAGCTGGAGTTGCCCCTGGGCTTATAGAGCCAAGGATCAAAGATGCGCCTTCGCGTCGGAGTGGAAGCGAACCAGGAAATCGCAAGAAGGGAGTTGGGCTCCGCGCTCTCCAAATCTCCATCTTATCTGAATAACGGTCGCTTCCCCCGGCCCGTTTACGAGACGCAATTTGGAAGGATGTACTGCGGGAAAGCGGAAGAGATCCTGAGGCGGCATCCCTTGACGCTCCGCAAGAAACACGTCCAGTTGATCTTTACCTCCCCTCCTTTTCCGCTGAACCGGAAGAAGAAGTACGGGAACTTCCAGGGTAAAGCATACGTGGACTGGCTGGCCGGTTTTGCTGAGCTATTCCGGTCTTACCTCCGGGACGACGGATCCCTCGTCGTAGAACTGGGGAACGCTTGGGAGGTTGGCAAGCCCGTGATGTCAACGCTGGCCCTCAAAGCGCTCTTGGCGCTCCAAGAGGCGGGCAAATTTTATTTGTGCCAGGAGTTCATTTGCTATACCCGGCGAGACTGCCGAGCCCGGCCCAGTGGGTCACGGTCGAGAGAATCCGCGTCAAGGATGCTTTCACCCGCGTGTGGTGGATGTCATCCAATCCACGGCCCAAGGCTGACAATCGGCGCGTCCTGCGGGAATACAGCGAGTCCATGAAAAAATTGCTCGACACCGGCAAATACAACGCCGGCCGGAGGCCATCGGAGCACCATATCGGCAATACATCTCGGTAAGTGGCCGCGCCCTTCCTAACTCTTCAACCGGCAATAGCCCAGCGTTGGCCGTCATATCGGATGCGACCCTGACGTTTCAGAAACTGCTGCGCATTCCTAACGTGATGCTTCCACTTCTTGCCAAAGTGAACACCATCTATGATCCGGTCTACCGTATCATCACAGATGTCAGGATGCAGGCGCTGGATCAGGGGATGCAGCGCGCTGGTCGTGAGTGGGCCTTTTGCCAGCAAGAACAAGATCGTCTCTGAGAGGATGGAGTGGGTTGTCTTTCCCCTTGCCCGGTTTCTTAGAACGCGGACCTGGGCGGATTGCAGTTTTTGCTCGAAGGCCCGCTTTGCCTGTGCGCGGACACTCCGTTGGGCAGTCTGAAAGAGGCCCTTGAGTTCAACTAGCTCCTCTGCAAGGGATGTGATTTCCGACAGAGGAATTTGAGCTCCTAGCCGGGCATAACGTTCGAAATCCGTTCGGATTTCCTGCACCCAACTCGACTCGGTGAAAGCTACCCCGTATTCGATGTTTCCGCTGACGCCCTGAGCGGTCAAATTCCCGGACGTGATGACAGCCATCTTATCGTCTGCTACATAGACTTTGGCGTGCAGGCTCGGAAGGTGAGTTAGCGTAAAGCCGGAGAGATTTCTGCCCAAGTTAACGATGGCTTCCAAGTCAGTTGCGCCACTCAGGGCGCTCTCCGGGCGAATGTCCGTGATCAGGAGAACTTGAAGTTTGTCCTGAACGTCACGTCTCTGCAAGCTGTCCACTATCCGGCCCGCTTGCGATGCCTTGATGAATGGGGAGGCAAGAAGCAAATTTTGCTGTGCCTCCGCCAACAGCCGAAAGAACGTCTGGTCCCAAGGGCTTCTAACTACGCTTACAGAAATCGGAGAGTTCATATCGGTCCGCGCCCTCGACAAAACCATACGTGCTGCCACGATTGCCTTTCACGGTGTGAAGGTAGCTGTGCGACTCGAACATCTGGGTCATGTAGCATTTGCCGCCGTTGCCATGCCCGCCCTCGAGCAACTCGTCAGCATCCGCTTGGCCCTTGAAGGCCTCCGGGTTTCCCCAATCGCTGAATCGCGTCTCGATATCTTCGACGGTCAT
>DATMAF010000092.1:0-2435 GCA_035560315.1 Terriglobia bacterium
GGGGTGAGGATCATGGCGGCGGAGCCGTGGCTGGGAACGGGGCCCGGGACATTTCAGAAGGGTTACGCGCGGTTCAAACCGCCTGAAGCGGAAATGACGAGGCTGGTGCACAACGATTATCTCCAACAGGGTTGCGATACCGGCATCCCCGCCCTTGTGCTCTATGCGGCGTGGGTGTTCGGTGCCGTGGGGACTCTCTATGGCCGAGGCCGCGCTTTGTCCGTCGAGCAGCGTTGGGTCTGGCTGGGTTGCGCCGCCTTCGCGGTTCAAAGCTTGGTGGAGTTCCCGCTTTATCAGCCGGCTTTGGCGTGGCCGTTTTTTCTTCTACTGGGCGCGCTCTGGGGGGCGCTCTCCTGGCATCGGAAGGGCGACGGGACGGTGCCGGGCGGCCGGTGAGGGGCGGGATCTCCATTATGCAAAGCCGGGCTTGGCCGGAGGAAATCTTTTCGTCACGCTCCGCGCGGATTGAAACGGTTCCGGTTCCAACGCGAGGATGGTTTGAGATGGGGTGGCGCTCTCTTGGCGGGAGGCGCATGGGCGCTCGCGTATCCGACCTTCAATGTGGCTGGGCTCGCCTGGCTGGCGCCGGCCCTGATGCTGGGGGCGGCTTTCGGCGCATCGCCCGGAACGGCCTTCCGACTGGGCTATGTCACCGGATTGACGCAGTCGCTGGTCACGCTGCACTGGTTGCTGTTCATCCCGGTGAAGTTCGCACCGGTGCTGGGATGGCTGGCGCTGTCCGCGTATTGCGCGCTGTATCCCGCCGCCTGGCTGTGGTTTTGCCGGCGGATTTGTCCCGGCGTGCCGCCGAGGGAATTCCGTTCGGGAGGGGATCTGGAGAGGGCAATCGAGTCATTCATGGCCGCAGGCTGGTGGCGCCGATCCGGGTGGGCGCTCGCCTGCGCGGTTGCGTGGGTCGCGGGAGAAATGGTGCTGGCCCGGCTCTTCACGGGTTTTCCCTGGGCGCCGCTGGGTGTGACACAGCATCGGATGCTGCCGGTGATTCAGTTTGCCTCCGTCACCGGAGTTTACGGGGTGTCGTTCATGATGGTCTGGCTGTCGGCCGCGCTGTTTTGCGCCGGCGTCTCGGTCTTGCCACGCTCCCCGGCGCGTCGCCCGCTGATGCTCGAGGTGTTCGTGCCGATGCTGGCTCTGCTGGGACTCGTCACGTCCGGCCTGCGGCCGCTATTGCGGCCCGCGCTTCCGGGCGAGACGGTGAAGCTGGCCCTGATCCAGCCCAGCATTCCGCAGACGATGATCTGGGATCCGGCGGAGAGCACGCGGCGATTTCAGGCGCTCCTGCAACTGTCGGAACACGCGGCGACGAACCGGCCCGATGTCTTGATCTGGCCCGAGGCGGCGGTGCCAAGCCTGCTGCGGTGGGACACAAATATTTACCAACCGGTGATCGAATTGGCGCGCCGGCGGCGGGTGTGGTTGATAATGGGTGCGGACGACGCGGAACGCTCAGTTCAGGAACCGAGCCGGATCGATTACTTCAACAGCAGCTTTCTCGTTACACCCCGGGGCGAGGTCGCTGCCACCTACCGCAAGCGGCGGCTGGTCATCTTCGGCGAGTACGTCCCGCTGCGCCGCTGGCTGCCGTTCCTGAAGTATCTCACGCCCATTGAGGGTGGCTTCACGCCCGGAACCGGGGTCGTTCCCTTCGCGCTCCCCGAACTGGGGCTGAACGTCTCGGTGCTGATTTGCTTCGAGGACGTGTTTCCCCATCTGGTCCGGCATTACGTAAACCCGGACACCGACTTTTTGCTCAACCTGACCAACAACGGCTGGTTTGGCGAAAGCGCGGCCCACTGGCAGCACGCGGCCGCGGCGGTGTTTCGCGCGGTGGAAAACGGTGTGCCCCTGGTGCGCTGCGCCAACAACGGGATCTCCTGTTGGATCGATGCCCAGGGGCGCATGAACGATGTCTTCTTCCCTGGCTCGGCCAATGTGTATCAACCGGGCATCAAGGTGGTCACTGTCCCCACCCGCTCCGATGGGCTGCGGGGCAAAACCTTGTATCGGCGGTATGGAGACTGGTTCGGTTGGATGTGCGTGGTCCTGACGGCGGCGTTGGCGGGAGGACGCGTGTTGCACCGAGAACGCCGGCCCTGATGGCGCCGGCCCGCTTCAGAGCAGGGGCAAGGAAGGGGCGCAACTCGCCGGCCTCGGCGGGCAAGGTGAGCGCGCGGCCTATGGCTTGGGCAGTACGGCCGGGGCGCTCGGCACCGGCGGAGCGGGATCGTGCGATGGCGTCTGCGGAGCGGGGCCAGCCGGGGTGGCATTGGTGCGCGCGGCGGCCGCGGCGCCGTAGGCGCGAGCGGCGTTTGTCCCGTAGAGGTTGGACCAGTAATTGGTCCCAAGCTCGCCCGGCAGGGGCACGCCTCCGCGGGAGATGTATTGGTAGGGATCCGCAGCGGCTTTGGCTTTCT
>DATMAF010000093.1:0-4468 GCA_035560315.1 Terriglobia bacterium
CACGGCGGCCGGGTTGGTCAGAACGCGCGCCCCTAAGACAATCAAGTCCGCCCGCTTCTCCCGGGCCACCTGAAGAATCTGCCGGGTGGGATCTCCGTCCCGCACTTCAAATTCCATGCGGCAGGGCAGACGGTCCGGAGCGGGCACCAGCGCGCGCATTTTGCCGGCCGCTTCCCGCAGCCGCTGCTCCAGGTCGGCGCCATATTCCGGCAGCAGATCGGATAATTTGTCCAGCGCCGGAGGGGCGGTCTGCACCACATGCAGCAGCACCACCCGGCTGGCGGAATCCCACGCCCAGCGCAGCGCATAAATAATCAGCCGCACCGAATGGGCCGACAAATCCAGGGGGACCAAAATGGTCTTCAATCCGAGCGGGTCAAAGCCGCCACGGGGCGAGGCCGCCGCGCCCCGGCGGTTGACCACCAGGGAAGGACAGGGGGCCTGGTGAATCACCGTTTCCGTGAGCGAGCCTTGCACCAGCCGCTTCAGGCCGCGCGTTCCCCGGGTCCCGATCACCATCAAATCCTCCCCTTTGGCCGCGATCGTCTCCAGAATGCGATGGGCCGGGTCGCCGTCGTTCACAATCAGGCTCCAGTGGCAGCGCGCGGCGCCGGAGCGCTCGACCATCTGCCGCACCTCCAGCTCTTTCGCCTGCAACTCCGCCGGAAGCGCTTCGATGGGCAAGGATGCCCCCCGGCTGACCGTCCTGCCGCTGCTCAGCGCCGGAAAGGTATGCTGCACGTAGAGCCGCGCATCGTAGTGGCTGGCGATGCGAGCCGCCAAGCCGAGCGCCCGCGCAGAAACCTCGGAGAGGTCCACGGGGCAGAGAATCCGGCGCAAACGCAGATTCCCGCCCCAGTCCGGCTCCACCGTGGGGGATGGCAAGATACGGGAGGTTGCCTCGGGCTGCATCACCGACTCCGCTGTTGGCCGCCAGGGATCTGCCCGCGCCGCGCAAACCCGCTGGCTGCGTAAAGTGTAGCCGACAAGCCGCGGCCTGAGAAGCTCCCGCCGGCACGGCCGAGATCGGCTGGTTGGAGAGGGAAAGGACCGCCGGTTGCTTACAGACCGAGGTGGCGGAGGGCCATTACGGGGAAACGGCCGGCGCGAACCACCTGCGAGAGCGTGGAACCCCAGGTGAGCGAGGCCCGCCCCACTCCCCGCGCGCCCAGGACGATCAAGTCCGCCTTCCTTTCCTGGGCGCAGTCCAGAATCTGCTCGGCGGCGTTGCCGCTGCGCACCTCGTAATCGATCCGGCAGCGGGCCAGCGCGGGGTCGGGAACCAGAACGCGCATTTTTTCCCAGGCGCTGCGAATGTGCGCTTCCAAGGAAGCATCCGATTCCGGGAACAAGCTGGCAAGCGATTGCGGCGCGGCAGAAACCGGCTCCACGGCATGCAGCAGCAGGACGCGGCCGCCCCATTCCGCCGCCCAGCGCAAGGCATAGGTCAGAGCGCGGTCTGCGCTGCGCGAGAAATCCGTGGCCATCAAAATGGTTTGGAAGGCCAGCGCGCCGGGTTCCGGCAAGGCGGGCATGCTCTCCCGCGGAGGAGCGGCCACCAGCACCGGGCAGATCGCTTCATGCACCAGCCGCTCGGCCAACGACCCTTCCACCAGCCGCTTGATGCCCCGGCGGGCATGGGTGCCGATCACCAGCAAATCGATTTTGCGCTCCCCGACCGTTTCCAGGATCCGGGATCCGGGCACGCCGTCCGTGAGCAGGAAGGTGACATTGAGGCCGCTCAGATCCGCCTCCGCGTGCAGGCGCCGCAGGCCGTGTTCCGCGATGCGGCGCGCGCCACGTACCCGCTCCTTGGTCCAACCCGAGGGATCTTCGTGCCAGGAGGCTTCCGGAGGCAGGCTAAGGATGTGCTGGATGTAAAGCTGGGATCCAAAATGCCGGGCTATCTCGGCGGCATACCGCAAAGCCTGATAGGAACACTCCGAAAAGTCGACCGCACACAGCAGATTCCGCAGAACGATTGGTTCGCTCCACGGCTCCACCATGCGGATGGCTGCCGCCTTCCAGGCTCCTTCTACGGTTCCTTGCTCCAACATCCGTCCCCTTGCTTCACGACGCACGGAGTTGCGCTCGCTTGCCTTATGGCAGTTCACGGGCCACATTTCCCAAGGCCAGCGGCTTACAGCAAAAATGTTCCTTGCTCTGCCAACCCTGCGGGCAGATTCGAATTCTTTGCGGGAGGGGATGGGTAAAAATCGCGCAACCAGACTCTCAAAGATGGGGCATTCGACCCATGTCCTTGCGGGGGACTGCAAAAGAGTGCCCTTGTCAAAGGTTAAGCCTTTTAATTTCTAGAAAATACTCTCCTGCAGGAGGTCCTGAAATGGCTCCCGGATTGCACCTTTGTAAGAGGGGGCGGGGGGAAAGGAGGGGGCCATGACGACGAAGGAAAAGCTGAAAGTGCTGATGCTCAGCAGTCCAGGGTCGGAGTGTGCCATCTCCTTGCGGGAAGCCGTGGCGCCCCATGTGGACATCACGACGGTACACAGCCTGGCCGAATGCATGAGGCTTCTGCAACCGCGGGCCGGTCGAGCAGAGGCAGAGCCACGACAGGCTTCCGTCCCGCCGCCCAAGGAGCAAGTCGCCGGTTTTCATGCCCTTCTGTGCGAATGGTGCTACGGGGGAGGCGGCTGGAAAGAGGCCGTCGAGCTGGTGCGTCGCCGCGTGCCCAGCGTTCCGGTGATTGTGATTTGCCGCACGGGAGGGGAGTCGGAGTGGGTGGAGGTTTTGCAGTCCGGGGCAGCGGACCTGCTCAGCGCGCCGTTTGTCGGCGAGGAAGTGGTGGCCGCGCTGCAGCGCGCGGTCGGCCAGCCTGAAGAACACGCGCTGATGAAAACCGCTTGATCCGGAGGAACCCGCTCCCAGGCAGCCGGCGAAATCTTGTGCAGAGCGCAACCGCCCCGGCGAGGGCGAGGCGCAAAGGAGGTTCCACCGTAAGAACAACTGAGTCCGCAACGTAAGGGGTCTGCCCGCAGAAGTGAGAATCTTGGCCAATCGATTCAGCACTGCAATGCCTGCCGGCTAGCCCCTTATCTATTTCTGCGCAACTGTTCCGCGAGATCAGCGGGCAGGTGGTGCTGCTCGGACCAAGAGGCGAGGATCCGCCGGGCCAAGGCGGGCAGATCTGTGCGGGCCGCGAGGACAGTTTGCCGGACGGTTTCCAGAGCGGGCGGCAGGGGGATCCCTTGCTGGCGGTATTTCTCCACGCACAGATGAATGGCGGCAACGGTTTCTTCCCGGGTGCCGACGCACTCGAAGGGCTTGCTCGCATCCTGTCCCAATAATTCGCGCAACCGCTGGGTGGCGCTCTGCGGCGCGAACAAGTCCCTCCCAAA
The DNA here is from genome assembly GCA_035560315.1 of Terriglobia bacterium. Lineage (GTDB taxonomy): Bacteria > Acidobacteriota > Terriglobia > 2-12-FULL-54-10 > 2-12-FULL-54-10 > DATMAF01. Next base: position 3,357 of record DATMAF010000093.1, read on the forward strand.
GATCCCCAGCATCTGCTCCCGCTCGAGGAACGGATAGAGCGCCGTCCAGACGAACAGGCACTTGGGGCACTGCCCGCACCAGGCATTGTCCTTCTGGCCCCGATTGCAGCTCCGGAACAGCGGGAAATACGCCGGATAGTTCGCAAATCGCCTGGCGATCTGAAGCTCATAGAGCGGCCGCAGCAGGCTGAAGTACTCGATCTCCGGCGCCAGATACTTTCGGCAGTAGTCGCGGAAGGCCGTCTCGAACTCGTAGGTCTTGCTGTATTGATGATTGATCTGCGCGCCGAGGTAGGCGACGGTGGCCTCCTCCGCGCTGCGCTCGTTCGAGACCATCACGCGGCGGCGGCCGAACAGCGCCGCCACGGTGACGCCGAGGAACGCCAGCAGCGCCGAGAAGGGCGTGTGGCCGTTGAGGTAGCCGGCGGCGTTCAGCTCCAGCAGGCGCGGGTCCAGGTTGCGGCGCACGAGGATCGGTTGCTCGCATCCGGCCTGCTTTGCCACATCGAGCGCGGCCGGTGTGGGGTTGACCAGCAGGCAGTCGAACGGTTGCCCGGCGGCGCGCAAGGTCTCCAGTGTTACCGCCGAGTCCTTGCCTCCGCTGGTCAGCACCAAGCTTCGGCGCTCGCCATCGGGGATTCGCAGTTCGGACCGCTGCGGGCCCCGCGTCCCGCAGTTCAAGTCCCGGCTTGCCCGGAGGCGCACCAGGTCCGGGGAGCGGAAGTCGATCTGGTTGACGTAGAAGTACTCGCCCATGCCCTTGCGCAGCAGATCGCCCCACCAGGCGAGCTGCGCTGCATCGAGCGCACGGATCGGCGCGCTTTCGGGCGGCGTCACCACAATCTCCGGCGAACAAGCCGCTTTCCAGTAGCTGAAGGCCTCTATCAATCCCAGATGGAAAAAAAGATTCTCCAGCAGCGGGCCTGGAATCTGCTGGCAGCGCTTCCCCTCCGCTCCCTCGATGATGATTTCGGGAGCAAACGCAAGGTCGGGCCCGTCGCTCGATTCCAGCCGGAAGCGAAACCGCAGGCGCAGCGCGTCTCGGCGGGGCCCGTACGGCGACCGTTCAAACCCCTCGTAGAAAAAACGCGGGTGCCGCCGTCGCAACTCCG
>DATMAF010000094.1:0-4023 GCA_035560315.1 Terriglobia bacterium
CCGAGCGGTCATCAGGCGGAGTCCGGAGCTGGGTCGAAGGACGGCGAAGAATCTGCCATGAGACGAAAGACTGATCCTTGGCGGAGTTTCCCCGGAGGGAAATCCGAAGGGGTCAGAACGACCCGCAGGCAATGCAGAACGTTCCATGGGAGGGGGATTCTTCCGAGCGCCGCGGCGGGTGAGACATGCAGCGGGAGGCGAGCATGGAAGTCGCCATCACAGGGGCATCGGGCTTGATCGGTTCGGCGCTGGCGGAAGCGCTGACACGGGCCGGGCACCGCGTGGCCCGCGTGGTGCGCACAAAACCGGCGCCCGAATCCGGCGACATCTTCTGGGACCCGGAGAGGGCCTACGTGGATATGCTAAAGCTGGACGGCAAGGACGCCGTGGTGCATCTGGCGGGCGAGAGCATCGCCGCGCGCTGGACTCCGGAGAAAAAGACCCGCATTCATGCCAGCCGCCTGCGCGGCACGCAGTTGATGGCCGAGGCCGTGCGGCAGCTATCAAAACCGCCGGGGGTGCTGGTGAGCGCCTCGGCCGTTGGCTACTATGGCGACCGCGGCGCGGAGGTGTTGCGCGAGGACAGCCCGCCGGGCCAGGACTTCCTGGCGGAGGTGGCCCGCGACTGGGAGGCGGCAACCGAGGCGGCCTCGCGGGCCGGCGTTCGCGTCGTGCTTCTGCGAATCGGGATCGTTCTGAGCAAGCGGGGCGGGGCGCTGGCGCAGATGCTGACCCCGTTCCGCATGGGCGTGGGCGGCCAGATCGGTTCCGGCAAGCAATATATGAGCTGGATCGCCATCGATGACGTGGTCGGGGCCATCCTGCACGTCATCGAGCAGCCGTCGCTGAGCGGGCCGGTGAACGTCGTGGCGCCCCATCCGGTAACCAATCGCGAGTTCACGAAGACCTTGGGCAAGGTGCTGTCGCGGCCGACCATCGCGCCGCTGCCCGCATTCATAGTGAAGCTGCTGTTCGGCGAGATGGGCGAGGCGTTGCTGCTCTCCAGCCAGCGCGTGGAGCCGGCCCGGTTGAAAGAGTCGGGCTATACGTTCCGCTACCCCACCCTGGAGGCCGCCCTGCGCCACGTCCTGTCGGAATAACGGCGAACGGCCCACCCAGCGGTCGTTCTGCGCCGGTGGATGGAACGTGGCCGCCGCCCTCCGGCAGCTACCATGGTCGGCCGCCGTACACCTGGCGCAGCAGGCGAGGAGATTCCGGAGTGCTCCGGGCGACCGCTTCCTAACATGGCGAATCTTCTCTACTTTGCGGTGGCGGCAATCCTGGAGATCGCCGGCTGCTTCGCCTTCTGGCTGTGGCTGCGCCGCGATGCTTCCCTGTGGGTTGCTTTGGCAGGGGTGGTTTCCCTGATCGGCTTCGCGCTGGCCTTGAGCCGGATCGGCACGCCATTCGCAGGTCGGGCCTATGCGGCCTACGGGGGCATCTACATTGCTGCCTCGCTGGTCTGGCTCTGGATTGTGGAAGGGCAGAGACCCGCTCTCCCGGATTTGATTGGCTCTGCCGTTGCGATCGCGGGCGCGCTGATCATCATTACCCTTTCCCCGAAGGGGTGAAGCCTCCGCCGCGGCATCACATGCCGTTTTTGAACTGGCCAGGGACTGCCCGCCCCTGCTACAATGGCTGCTTTTGGAGCGCCGCTGCATCGGCGACTGAAGGGTGCGGTGGGAAGCCGCGGCGCGCGGGAAACAACGCCGAAAGGATTTCATGTCCGAGAACCTTGCCTTTGGCCTGACGCTGACGATTGTCGGCATGGGCGGCACGATGCTGAGCCTGTGGCTGCTGAGCCTGCTGACCACGGCGCTGAAGAAGCTGTTTCCCGTCGAGCCGAAGAAATCCACCGGAGCGGAGAAATAATCGCGTGCTGTGGCCATCCATCCTGGCGGGGCTCGAGAGCTTCTATGCGGGCCTGTTCAACTTCACCTGGCAGCATTGGGTGATGTTCGCCATCGGCTGCCTGCTCATGTATCTGGGCATCGCCAAAGGGTTCGAGCCCCTGCTGCTGGTGCCCATCGGCTTCGGGGCGATCCTGACCAACATCCCCTTTTCCGGCGTGATGGAGGAGCACGGGTTCCTGCGCGTGCTGCTGGAGGGCGGCATCCTGACGGAACTGTTTCCCTTGCTGATCTTCGTCGGGATTGGCGCGCTGACCGACCTGGGCCCGCTGCTGGAGAACCCGCGCATCTTTCTGTTTGGAGCGGCCGGCCAGTTTGGAATCTTCCTGACGCTGCTGCTGGCGCTGGCGCTGGGCTTCACGAAACTGGAAGCGCTTTCGATCGGCATCATCGGCGCTTGCGACGGGCCCACCGCGATTTTCGTAACCACCAACTACGCGCCGCAACTGCTGGGCTCGATCTCTGTGGCGGCCTATTCCTACATGTCGCTGGTGCCGCTGATCCAGCCGCCCATCATGCGCGCGCTCACGACCCAGCGCGAGAAGCAGATCATGATGCCGACGGTAAAGCACTCCGTCTCAAAGACCACCAAGCTGGTTTTCCCCATCGCGGTCACGGCCTTTACCGCCATCATCGCGCCCCTGGGAGCTTCCCTGATGGGCATGTTCATGTTCGGCAATCTGATGCGGGAGTCCGGCGTCATGGACCGGCTGGCCAAGGCCTCCTCCAATGAACTGGCCAACATCGTTACGCTGCTGCTGGGGCTGACCATCGGCGCCACCATGCAGGCCGAGCAGTTCCTGCGCCTCCAGACCCTGGGCATCTTCGCGCTGGGCTTCGTGGCCATCTCGCTCGATACCGTCATGGGGGTGCTGTTCGGGAAACTGATGTGCTTCCTGACCGGCGGGAAGGTCAACCCGCTGATCGGCGCGGCGGGCATTTCGGCGCTGCCGATGGCGGCGCGCGTGGTGCAGAGTGAAGGCCTCCGCTACAACAAGAAGAACCATCTCCTGATGCACGCCATGGGCGCCAACACCGGCGGGCAACTGGGCTCCATCATGGCCGCCGCCATCATGCTCTCGATCGTCAACGCCCTGGGCATTCAATAACGTCCGGCTTGCAAGCCCCGGCTCCCTATTATTTTTTTGTCCGCCCGGCACGACCCGAAGTATCCTTCCAGCCAGCAGCCGCGGCTGGCCCGCGGCGGGAGGGCTGCATGAAACTGGCGCTGCGTTTCGCCTCCGGGCCGCTCGCCTTCTTGCTGCTGTGGGGAATCCCGCCGTCCGGGCTGACACCCCCAGCCCGCCTCACGCTGGCGGTGTTTGCGTGGATGATCGCTTGGTGGATGGCGCAGCCGGTTCCCTGGGCCATCTCCTCCCTGCTGCCGCTGGTGCTGTTCCCACTGCTTGGCCTGATGAGCATTGGGGACGCCGCGGCGCTCTATGGCCAGGAGGTCTTCTTCTGGGTCTGGGGCACGGTGCTGATGGGCTACGCGCTCGACCGGCACGGGTTGGCCAAGCGGTTCGCGCTGTGGTTTCTGTCGCTGCCATGGGTCGCCGGGAGCATGGCGCGGCTGGCTTTCGGCTACATGCTGGCCGCGGGGTTGATTTCCACGGTGATCTCGGACGCCGCCACCGTGGCGATGATGATCCCGGTGGGAGTTTCGCTGGTTTCCTTCGTCCGGCAAACGGGCCAACTCGCTCCGAGCGCCAAAAGCAATTTCGGGTCCTTCATCGCGCTGGGAACTTTGTATGCCGCGGTGGCGGGAGGCACCGCCACGCTGGCCGGCATCCCGCACAACGCCGTCAGCAACTCGCTGCTGGAAAGCCTGACCGGCAGCGGCTTGAGCTGGTTCGGATGGATGCGGGCGGGGATGCCGATCTTCTTGGTGACGCTGGGAATCTTCTATTTCCTGCTGCGCGCTTTCTTCCCCTTGGAACGAAGCCGGATTCCCGGCGGCGCGGAGTTTGTCCGCTCCGAACGGCAGAAATTGGGCTCCCTCGGCGCCGGCGAGCGGGCCACCTTGGCGGTGTTTCTTGTAATGGTGCTGCTGTTCACCCTGCCCTCGCTCCTCGCCTTCGCCCTGGGCGCCCAGCATCCGGCGAGTCGCTGG
>DATMAF010000095.1:0-2387 GCA_035560315.1 Terriglobia bacterium
GCTGCGAATCCACCACCCCGCCGACGGTGGCGGTGGTTGTTTCGATCAAAGGCGCCTCGCCGGTCACCGTCACTTGCTCGGCGACGTTGCCGACCGCGAGGGAGAAATCCACCACCGCTTCGCGGCCCACCGTCAGGGTGATGCCCTGACGCACGCTGGTCTGAAAGCCGGTCATTTCCGCCTGGACTTCATAGGTGCCCACCGCCAGGGCCGGGAAGCGGTATTCACCCCGGCTGCCCGAAACGCCGGTTCGCGTGATGCCGGTCTCCACATTGCGAACCGTCAGAGTTGCGCCCGGCAGCACCGCTCCCGACTGGTCTTTCACGGTGCCCAAAATGGTTCCTGTATTTTGTGCCCAGGCCGTTGCAGCGGCGTTGCTGAAAGCCAGAGTGGCCAGCAGCCACACCGCAATCCTGGAACAACCTCGTGCCGGTTTCATGGTACGATTCCTCCTCGGAATTTGAATGCGATTGCAACCGTAACCACTTGCGTCCCCGGCGCCTTTGCTCCCGCCTGCGTTCTGATGCAAGCGCGGGCATCCTCTAGCAGCCGGATCCCCGAAAATGTATTACCACTCTATTAAATTCAGGTGAAAAGTCAAGCGCAATCGGCCTGCCCCGAAGGCGCGGGGGCGGGGCTGGAGATCGCCGAGACGCGCTTTACGGGGCGGCCAGCGGCGGGGGCTCGGTTCCTCGCCGCGCGGCCGGTGGCTGGTTCAGATGCCGCAGCCACAGCACAACGGCCCAAATCTCTTCCTCGGTGAGCGCCTTGGCAAACGACGGCATGGCGGTATAGCGGATGCCCCGCTGGATCACAAAATGCATCTGCGCATCGGAGAGTGGATTCTGCGGCGGCACCAAGCTCGGAACCGGAGGATAGAATTGGACGCCGGAATCCCCCGGGCCGGCGCCGTCCAGCCCGTGGCAGAAAGCGCACTGTTTTTCATACAGGCTGCGCCCCCGGGCCAAGTTGGTCTCGCTCGGAGGAAGCGGATTCGGAATCTCCGGCACCGTCCGCGATCCGCTGAGCAGCCAGCGCGCCAGAAAACGCTCCACGGCTCCGGGGGGTTGGTCGGCGGCCCAGTTTTCTTTCCAGAAAGAAAACAAGGCCATTGCTCCCAGACCCGCGATCATCACCAACCCCAGCCCCGCCATGGTTTTTCTCGTCATGATTCTCGTCGGGCAAAGCGCCGACGCCCCCGCGCCGGTGCGCTTTGATCAGCCGCCCCACTTGTTGGAGGGTATCCCGTAGGTTAGAGTTAGCGCAAGGGGCGTTTGGGGCCGCGCATTGGCGGTTGTCCGGCGCTGTCGATCGAGAGGAGAGATATGGAACCTGGGCTGCGTGCGGCACCCTCCGGAGCATTTCGGTACCGCCAGGGCGAGCTCTATTGTGAGGCGGTGCCGCTGCGCGAAATCGTGCGAACCGTGGGCACGCCGGCCTATGTCTATAGCGCGCAGGGGGTGGTCTCGCGCTACCGCGCCTTCGACCGGGCTTTGGGGACTTACCCCCACATGATTTGTTACTCCGTCAAGGCCAACGGCAACCTGCATCTGTTGCGCCTGCTGGCGCGGCAGGGCTCGGGTTTCGATATCGTGTCGGGGGGAGAGTTATACCGCGTTCTGGAGGCCGGCGGAAAACCGAGCCGCGTGGTTTTCTCCGGGGTTGGCAAGACCGTCGAAGAGCTGGACTACGCCCTGCGGTCGGACATCCTGCTCTTCAACTGCGAATCGGAGAGCGAGTTGCGCCTGCTGGGCGAGCGGGCCGCGCGCCAACGCAAGCAAGCGCGGGCCGCGCTGCGCGTCAATCCGCACGTGGAAGCCCGCACCCACCCGCACATTTCCACCGGCCTTCGGGAGCACAAATTCGGCATCGAGATGGCCGCCGCCGAGCGCCTCTATCGCGAAGCCTGGCAATGGCCGGGCCTGCGCCTGGCGGGGTTGAGCTGTCACATCGGTTCGCAGATCTTCGATCTGCGCCCGATCGAGCAGGCGGCGCGCAAGCTGGTGGCGCTGGCCGGACGGCTGCAAAAAGCGGGTCTGTCCGCGGAGTACCTCGACCTCGGCGGCGGATTGGGCGTCGCCTACCGGGCTGGGGAACGTCCTCCCTCCATTGCCGCCTACGCGCGGCGGATTTTGCGAGCCGTTCGCGGTTCCGGCTCGACCCTGCTATTGGAACCGGGCCGCGCCCTGGTAGCGGAAAGCGGGGTCTTGGTGACGCGCGTGATCCGCACGAAAGCCACCGGACGGAAAAATTTTGTGGTGGTCGATGCCGCGATGAATGACCTGATCCGGCCCTCCCTGTACGATGCCTACCACGAAATCCGGCCCGTCGTGCGGCGGAGGCGCGCGGAAGTTGTCGCGGACATTGTCGGGCCGGTTTGCGAAACC
>DATMAF010000096.1:0-4209 GCA_035560315.1 Terriglobia bacterium
CGGGGTGGGCGTGAAGCGGTCCGCCAGTTGCACCGGCACGCCGGCGGCGGCCGCTTCCTCGGCGGCGGCGCGCGCGAAGCGGTCGCTCAGGAAGCGGCAGTCGTAACCCACGATGAGCCCCTTGCGAAACTCCTCGTTTTCGATCAGGTATTGCGCCACGGCGCGCGAGGCCCAGCGGACGTTCTCAAAGGTGAACTCCTCGGCGATGACGGCGCGCCAGCCGTCCGTTCCAAAGCGGATCGGACAGGGCTTGGAGGCGGGGAGGGATGGGCTGGAAGGACTGGGCGTCATGCGGTTTTTTTACAGGAGTTCCTGGCGGCGCATTTGTTCCAGCCGCTTCACCAATTGCGAAACCTGCTGGGCCTGGTCGCGGCGGGCGATCAGCAGGGCGTCGGCTGTTTCCACAATGACCAGGTCCCGCAGCCCGATGCCGGCGACCAGCTTGCCCGGCGCATCCACCAGCAGTCCGGCGGAATCCAGCAGCAGCGCCTCGCTGCGCAGCACATTGCCCCGCGGCCCTTTCGGCGAGAGGTCATAGACGGCGTTCCAACTGCCCACATCGCTCCAGCCGAAATCGCACGGGATGCCCAGCACGCGCCGGGCCTTTTCGAGCACCGCGTAATCGACAGAGATATTTTCGCAGGAGGGGTACAGCTTCTTCAACAGCCGCGGCAAGTTTCCGTCCCGTGCCGCGCGCTCTGCAATCGCCGCCAGGACACGGGCGGTTTTGGGCAGGTGCGTCCGCAGCTCGTCTTGAAACGCGCGCGCCTTCCAGAAGAACATGCCGCTGTTCCAAAAGAAACGCCCGGCCCGCACATAGCGGCGGGCCACGGCCAGCGCGGGTTTCTCCCGGAACCGACGAATGGGAATGGCGCGCGCGTTGCGGTGCCGGGGGCGCGCGGGGAACTCCATATAGCCGTAGCCGGTCTCCGGCCAGCGCGGCGCGATGCCCAGCACCACGAGATGGCCGTCGGCGGCGTGCTTCGCTGCCAGGCGGACCACTTTGAGAAATGCAGCAGGCTTGCCGATGAGGTGGTCGGACGGAAGCAACGCCAGCACCGCCTCAGGGTCGTTCCGGCCGATCAGCTCGGCAGCCAGTCCGGCGCAGGGAGCGGTATTGCGCTGCACCGGCTCGGCGATGATTTGATCGGGGGGGACTTCGGGCAGCTGGCGGGCAACTTTCTGTTGCAGCCAGGCATTCGTAAAGACCCAAATCCGGCGGCCGGGGATTAACGGGCGGAGGCGCGCGACGGTTTGTTGCAGCAGACTGGCTCCTTTGTCGTCGCGGTCCCACAGAGGCATCAGTTGCTTGGGGTTCAGGCGGCGGCTGCGCGGCCAGAAGCGCGTGCCGCGCCCCCCGGCGAGAATCACGCCGTAAAGATGATCGAGCTCTTGCTGGCGCCTCATCAGGCCGCCTCCGGTGCGGTGGTCCCCAGAGGGAACACGGTGTGCTTCAGATCTTCGGCCTCCAGGCCCGCCGCGCGCAGCGACGCCAGCAGGCCGTGTTCCCAGTCGGGCAAACAGGTTCGCAGGAACGCGCCACGGCCGGCGGGCCGCAGGGAAAAGGTCTCGGCAGCGGCCGGAATGACGAGGACCTCGCCGGCGCGAACCATCTCGCGACAGCCGTCCGACGCAAACTCCGCCCCTCCCTCGAGGGCGATCCAAAGTTCCAGGCGGCGTCTTTCCCCGCGTTCCTGCTGGGCGAAGCAAAGGTCCTGCTGTTCGGTGCGCGGCAAAGCGGATACTTCCCAGCGCTCGGTGGCGAAATAGGGGCAGGCGGCCAGCAGGGTTCGTCCGGGCCGGCCGGGCCAGCCAACGGGCGTGGTGAGGCCGCCGGTGCTGCGGGGTTCAATGACCGCGAGCGCTTCCTCCAGGTGCAGCGGGCGGGGCTTTCCGTCCATGCCGGGGCGGTTGTAATCGTAGAGGCGGTAGGTGAGATCGGAGTTCTGCTGAATCTCGCACAAAGTGATCCCCGCTCCGATGGCATGAACCGTGCCGGCGGGAACAAAGTACGTTTCGCCCGCGCGCACCTGGCGCCAGTCGAGCATTTCCTCGATGGCCCCGCTGGCGGCGGCTTCGCGCAGCATTGCTGGATGGGCTTCCACCTGCCGGGCGGCATCCTCGCGGAATCCCACCGCCAGCCGCGCGCCGGGAGCAGCCCACAGGATGTGCCACATCTCGGTCTTGCCCCACGAGCCCTGCGCCTTCGCCGCGCTGTCGGGCGGATGCACCTGCACGCTCAGCTTGTCCGTGGTGAACAGAAATTTCACGAGCAGGGGAAAGACCGGCTGGCCGGAGGGATGCGCCGGAAACCCTTCGCCGAGCAGGTAGGCTCCGCATTCGCTGGCAACCTGCTGCAACGTCTTGCCGGCGTGCAGACCGCCTGCCACCCGGTTGTCGCTGCCGGTCAGCCACACTTCGCCGATCCGCTGCGGCTGGTCCGGGGCGGGCAAATAGAGCAAAGAGAGTTCCGCGGAGCCGCGCGGCGCCCCCCAGACCCGCTCCACAAACTGCGGCACCACGCGCCACGGCGAACGGCAGATCCTGGCCCGCTCGGCGGGGATGTGATGGAGACGGCCATTGTCCGGGGAGTCCAATGAACGCGGCCTCAGAAGAAAAATGTAGCACATCCGCCCGACTCGCGGTCAGCGAGTCCGAGGAACCAGCAGGGGGAAAAGGGCAAACAGCAGCAGCGCGAAGTAGTAGGCTGCGCCGGAGACGGGATCGCGAGTGGCGAAATAGTCCGTGAGCGTCAGCCCGCGCAGTTCGAGAACCAGGCCGAATTCGAACGCCAGCATCAGCGCCAGGGCCATCAGGCCGACACCCAAACGAATGCCCGCGGCGGGAGGCAACGCGAAGCGCCGGACGACCCATCGCGCGGCGAACGAGGAGGCCGCAATCATGAAGGGAATCTCGGCCAGTTCCGCCACCCGCTCGCCCAGGCGCGGCGCCAGCAGCAGAACCCGCACGGTTCCGAGCGCAAAGCCCGTCCCGAGCACCACCGCAACGTAAAGCGCGCCGGCTTGGAACGACCGCATCGCCAGGAGAAAAACGGGTTTCTCGGCCTGGCAAACGCCGGCGGCCTCCGACGGGCCGCCGCAGGAAGTTCTCGGCCGGGCCAATTCCGGCTTTACTGGGCGAAGAAGGAGCGGAGGCGCTGGAGGCCCTTGTCCAGTTGTTCCATCGAGGTGGCGTAGGACAGCCGAAGGTGCTCCCGCGTGCCGAAAGCCTCGCCGGGAACCACCACCACGCCCGCTTCGCGCAGCAGGCGGGTGGCCAGGTCGTTGGCGGTGGGGGCGAGTTTGCCCTTTCCGAGAAACGCTCCCACGTTGGGATAGGCGTAGAAGGCCCCGCGCGGCAGGGTGCAGCTGATGCCGGGAATCTCGCGCAGCCCGCGCACCACAAAGTCGCGGCGGCGGCGGTACTCGGCGAGCATTTTTCCGACCGATTCTTGCGGCCCCAGCAGCGCCTCCACGGCGGCCTTCTGGGCGACCGAAGAGGGGTTCGAGGTGCTGTGGCTTTGCAGCTTGGTCATGGCGGCGACGATGGGCTGCGGGCCCAGCGCGTAGCCCACGCGCCAGCCGGTCATGGCGTAGGTTTTCGAGAGCGAGCCGATGAGGACAACGTTTTCCTTGGCGTTGGGAAGCGAGCCCACGGAGAAGGGCTTGCCCTCGTAGACGAAATGGCTGTAGCACTCATCCGACAGCAGCAGCACGTCGGCGCTGGTGGTAACCGCCAGAATCTTCTCGAACTCCTCGGCCGGGACGACCGCGCCGCTGGGGTTGGACGGCGAGTTGACAATCACCAGCTTGGTGCGCGGCGTGAGGGCGCGCTGGACCATCTCGGCGGTCAGCTGGAAGCCTTCGGCTTCGCTGGTTTCCAGCAGCACCGGCCGGCCGCCGCAGAAGTGGATGACATCGGCGAACGTGACCCAATAGGGAACCGGCAGGATGACCTCATCTCCGTGGTTGATGGTCGAGCAGATCAGGTTGAAGATGGCCTGCTTGCCGCCCGCCGAGGCGATCACCTCACTGGGCGCGTAAGCGGTGCCCAGTTCGCGGCGGTGCCACTCCGCGATGGCCTTGCGCAGTTCCATGGTGCCGGGCGTGGGCGTGTATTTGCTGCAATTCTCGCGGATGGCGCGGATGGCCGCTTCCTTGATGTTTTCGGGGGTGGTGAAGTCCGGCTCACCGGCCCCGAAATCCACCA
>DATMAF010000097.1:0-2177 GCA_035560315.1 Terriglobia bacterium
GATCCGCCGCCAGCACGCTGCGGATCGCCTCGCCGGCCTCTTCAACGAGGCGCGCGCATTCGCTGCGGGTCCACGGCCGCAGGCCCAAAATCGCGCTGTTGAGATAGCCGAGGCCGGCCAACCGATCCATCGCCGGGTATACCCAGCTATCCAACGGGACATAGGTGGAGCCGACCGCTGGATAGCGCGGATAGTCCTGTGCACGCGCCGGCAGCAGGCTGATTCCCGCGGCTATGGCCCCGCGCAGAACCGGTTGCCAGAAAGACTTCGCCATTGACTTCATCGCGTTGCCACCAACGCCGCGAGCGAGGCAGACTGAACCACCTGGGCCACGCTCAAGACGTTCTTCCAGAACGTTTGCCCGCCGATCGGCTTTTCCGGAACCACGATGGTGTCCCCCGGCAACACCGGCGCCGAGAGAACGCTGCCGCCCCACCAGCCTTCGCCCTTGCCGGTTTCGACAGAGCCATCCGCGCGAACGATAAAAATGGCACCCTTATCCGCCAAAGCCGTTGCGCCGCCCGCTTGCCTCAGGTACCAGCCCGCGTTCTTGCCGGGAACGAAGGTAATCGCGTTGGAGTTGTACACCTGCCCGGTGACCACCACGAAGTTCGGCTCTTTCGGGATGTACAGCCGGTCTCCCGGGCGCAACTCGAGGTCGTCGGCAGAGCCCTTCAGCTGGCTCAGATCGTTGGGCAACCGGATCACCAGTCGGCCGGTTACCGGCGTCTGACGCAGGCTCTCGAGCACCCGCTCCCGCTGGAGCAAAGCCGCCCGTTGCAACTCCGCCTGGTCCTGGCCGCTCTCGTTGAGCGACACCTTCACGGAGACCGCCTCCTGCTCAATGCGCCGGATGAGTTCCTGGCGGCTCCGTTCCTGCAGCTCCCGGACACTGGCTCGTTCCAACACCGCGGCGCGCGGGTAGGCGGTCGGTCGGAAGCCACCGGCGCGCTGGAGCAGAGAGCTCAATCGCTCGTCCGGCTGGATGCCATAAGTTCCCGGATGCTCGACCTCGCCGAGCACCGCCACCGACGCGCCAATGTCGTTCCAACCCGCACGCTGGCGGACCGTCAGCACGTCGCCGTCGCGCAGCAGCAGATTCTGGCCCGCATCGCCCCTCAGCGCCGCGCCCAGCCGGATCTCCTGATGTTCCCCAAGCGATTCGGCGCCTGGCGTGATGAACCGGGTGAGATCCGCGGTCTCCTCGTAGGCGCTCCGCTTCAACCCGCCCGCCAAGCGGATCAAATCGGCCACCCGAAGCTCCTCCGTGAGTGGATAACGACCGGGCTTGGCGACCTCGCCCTTGACGTACACGCTGGGGGGATCCACCTTTGCGGGATTGCGATGCACAACGATGCGGTCGCGCGGCTGGAGCAGGATGTCCTCTTGCGGGTTCCCGGCGAGCGCTTCCCGCAGGTGGACGCTCATGATCTTCAGCGCGCTGTTCGGCAGGTACCGGAACACTTGCGCTGTCTCCAGCAACGCATCCGGGGTGAGGCCGCCGGCCTGATGGATCACATCCCGCAGGCGCGCCGCGCCGGAGGTGCGAAACAAGCCCGGATTTCGCACCTCCCCTCCGATCCAGACCGTCGGAGGATCTTCGAAATCATAGCGGCCGAAGACGCGCACGGTGTCGAGAGGCTGGAGCTCCGGCGCGAGCGCCGGGTTTTCCAGCGCGGCCGCTAAGCTGAAACTTTCCACCCGCGGTCGATAGTCCGGCGGGCTGAGCCGGATGATTTCCGCGTATCTGGCGGCGGGTTCCGGAAGAAGATCCGCGTAGGAGGCCACCAGATCCGTGAACTTCATCCCTTGGCGATAGGAATACTTGCCGGGCCGCAGGACGTGGCCCTCCAGATACACGGCATCCTGCTGGTAGGGGGCAATCGTTGTGATGTGGATCTCATCCCGGTCCTGGATCGCGAACGCTGCCAGTTCACGCGTTACCTCCGCGCTTCCGGAAAGGTTTAGGCTGAGCATCGTTCGCTTCGCATGCGCATCGACGCGCTCCACCTGGATCTGCTCCAGCGCCGCCGTCGGCAGGATGCCTCCGGCCAGTTCCAGCGCTGCCAGCAGAGGGGTGTTTTCTCCTCGCAACTCGTAGATGGCCGGGCGCCGCACCGCGCCGTCGATCGTCACGAGTGGCCCCACCGGCGGCACCAACACGGTATCCCCGTTCT
>DATMAF010000098.1:0-2610 GCA_035560315.1 Terriglobia bacterium
CTCGGACGCAACCTCGCGCGGCGGCGCGGCCTTTTCCTTGGGAGTTTCGGCATGCACAACCGGCTTCAACGGGGCTGGTTTCGCCTGCGGCTCCGGGGCGGGAGCCGGAGCGGCCGGCGGAGCCGGCGGCTGGCTCGCCGCCTCAGCCCGGAAATGGGCCTTGACCTTTTCGACAAGCTCCTCTTCGATGGTGCTGGAGTGCGATCGCTTGCCCTCGACACCGATCTCCGCCAGATAGTCGATAATGGCCTTGGCTTTTACTTCGAGCTCCCGGGCCAGTTCATTGATTCGCATTGCTTTCCAACCTGCGTCCTATCCCGGCCGCCTTTGCCAAAGGCGAGCCTACGATCCCCATCTTACTGCGCCGGGTCTTCTTCCGTACCCCCGGTAGAACGCTCCTCCTTGCTCTCCCCGGCCAGCGCAGCGACTTCACCCGCCGGCGCCCCGGCCGGTTTTTCTTCCTCCGCTTCCGCCATCTGCACCGCTTCAGGGGCGCTTGCTTCCTCGGGCAGAGCGGCTGCGCCTTCCTCGAACTGCGCATAGTAATTATTCACCGCCAGGCGGATTTTTTCTACCATTTTAGGGCCAATGCCGGGAATCTCCTGCAACTGCTCGGGAGTCATCTCGCCCAGTTTCTCCACCGTGGTGATGCCCCGCTCGATGAGCTTCTCGGCGGTCTTGGCGCCGATCCCCGCAATCTCCGTGATGGGAATTCCTTCCGGCACCAGTTGGTTCATCTGCGACTCGACTTCCTGCCGCTTTTCCTCCTCGCTCTTGATGTCAATGCGCCAGCCGATCAGCTTGGAAGCCAGCCGCACGTTCTGCCCCTTTTTGCCGATGGCCAGAGACAGCTGGCTGTCGTCGACAATCACTTCCAGTTGCTTGTTGATGCTGTCCAGGATTACGACCCGGTTGATCTTCGCCGGGCTCAGCGCGTTGGCGGCAAACACCGCGGGATCCTCGTTGAACTCGATGATGTCGATCTTCTCGCCGCGCAGCTCGCGGATGATGGACTGCACCCGCATGCCCTTCATGCCGACGCAGGCGCCCACGCAATCGACGTCCCGGTCCTTGGAGTATACGGCGATCTTGGTCCGCTCGCCGGCCTCCCGCGCCGCCGACCGGATGACCACCGTGCCGTCATAAATCTCCGGCACCTCCATCTCAAACAGCCGCGTAACCAGCGACGGATCGGCGCGCGAGACAATCACCTGCGGCCCGCGCGCGGCCTTGTCCACCTGCACGATGACCACGCGCACCCGCTCCCCGATCTGGAAACTCTCCAGCCGCGACTGTTCCCGCTTGGGCAGCCGCCCCTCGGTCTTGCCCAGATCCAGGATGATGTCCGGGCCCTCCATGCGCTTGACCACGCCGTGGACCATCTCGCCCACGCGCCCGATGTACTCGTTGTAGACGTTCTCGCGCTCGGCTTCGCGGACCTTTTGAAAAATCACCTGCTTGGCCGTCTGGGCGGCGATGCGCCCCAGCACGTCGGTGGGCTTCGGGAACCGGATCTCCGACTCCAATGTGGCGTTGGGATCGATCTGTTGCGCTTCGGCCAGACTGATCTCCCGCTGTGGGTTGGTCACGGTTTCGACCACCTTCTTGACGGCGAAAATCTCCACCTGTCCCGTTTCCCGGTTCAATTCTGAGCGCAAGTCTTCCTGGGTCTTGTAATACTTCCGGGCCGCCACCAGGATGGCGTCCTCGACCGCGCTGATGATGACCTGCGGCTCGATGCCTTTCTCGCGGCTCAACTGGTCTATGGTTTGAAACAGCAAACTCGACATCGCTTACCTCGAGGGCGCTTTCACCGCTCCGGAGCCAGCCCCGGAGCGATCGCGAAATTCGGGAATCAGATTGGCCTTCTCAATCTCCTCCAATTCGACCCGGATCACTTCCCCGGACTCCAGCTTCACGCGCAACTGGCCCGACTCCCAGCCCTCCAACACGGCCGGAAAGCGCCGCCGGCCAGCTTTTGGTGCCTTTAACTGAAACTTTACTTTTCTCCCGGTAAACCTATCAAAATCGGATGGTTTCATCAGCTTTCTGTCCAGTCCAGGGGAGGCTACCTCGAGCGTGTATCGCGCAGCCATCAGATCTTCCACATCCAGGATCGCACCCACCTGTCGGCTGATCCCCTGGCAATCCTCCAGCGTGACACCACCCTCCTTATCGAGGTAAATTCGCACCACCGCGCCGGGCCCCCGGCCGTGTAGTTCGACATCGACCAGTTCCAGGCCCTCCGATTCGGCCACGCGGCCGGCAATCTCGCGCAGGCGCCTCAGGATTTCTTCCCGCTCCATGAGCCTACTGAACAAAAAAGTGGGCTTTCGCCCACTCCGCAGTCGAACCCAGCAAGTTTCAGTATACCCGCATCCGGCCCGGCGCGCAAGTCGCCGCGCCGAAAGCGTTCGTTGTGCCCGCACAAAAAAGCGGCGTCCCTTGCGGCGGAACGCCGCCCGCTACCTCCCCGGCCCCGAAACGCTCCCGCCGCGACTACGCCGGGGGCCGTTCGCCTTCCAGCAACTCTTCGCTGGTGGGAGCGGGGAAGGTTTCCTCGATGACCTCCTGCCGCGGCTCGGGTGTCTCCGTCAGCAAGCGGAAGTT
>DATMAF010000099.1:0-5647 GCA_035560315.1 Terriglobia bacterium
GAGTGCCGCGAAATGGGCATCCCGCTGCTGCCGCCCGACATCCAGTCCGGGGAATGGCATTTCACCCCCGCCGGCAACGCCATCCGCTTCGGGTTAGGAGCGGTTAAGAACGTGGGCCGCAATGCCGTCGAGGCTATCGTCGCCGCCCGGCAGGAAGCCGGCCCCTTCGACTCCCTGTTCCATTTCTGCGAACGGGTCGATCCCCGGGCGCTGAACAAGCGGGTGCTGGAAAGCCTGATCAAAGCCGGCGCCATGGATTCCCTCGGGGAGCGCGGCCGGCTGTACGCCGCCATCGACCGCGCGCTGGAGGCGGGGCAAAAAGTGCAGCGCGCGCGCGAGGCCGGCCAGCAGGATCTGTTCGGCGGAGCTGCCGTCTCCGCGGCCGAAAGCGCGCGGCTCCCCGACGCTCCGCCGTGGGAAGAAGCCCGAGTGCTGGCTGGAGAAAAGGAGATGCTGGGCTTTTATCTTACCGGCCACCCGATGCGCCAGTATCAGGAAAAACTGCGCGACCTCGGAACCGTCCGGTCTTGCGAACTGTCCCTTTACAGCGCCCAGAAGGAAGTGGCGCTCGGCGGCATTCTGGGCTCCGTGCGGGTGGCCCGCAACAAGCGCGGCGAGCTGTGGGCCTCGGCCGTCCTGGAAGACCTCGACGGCAGCGTGGATTTGCTGTTCTTTCCGGAAGCTTATAAGCGGCTCGGAAGCGAGCTGAAGCAGGACGCGGTGGTGTTTGTCAAAGGCAAGGTGCTGGTTGAGGAGAACGCCCCGCCGAAGGTTTCCGTCTCGGAACTGCTTCCCCTGAACGCGGTTGAGCCCGCGCTGGCCTCCGCCGTGGTGATTCGCATCCGGTTGGGTTCGGGCGATGGTTCGGTGGCCCGCAAGCTGCGCGAGCTGTTCGAGGAAAAGCGCGGCGAAGCGCCGGTGCGCCTGGAGTTCGAGCGCGCCGGCGCGTTCCAGGCGGAGCTGGAGCCGGAGATTCGCGTGCGTCCTGATCCGGACTTCGCCCATCGCGCCCGCGCCTTGTGCGGCAAGGACGCCGTGCTTCTGATTTGAAGCCGCCAGCGGCGGCTTTTTCGAGCGCCCGCTGGACTGGAGAGTTTCTCTTGGATTCCGAGAAAGCGCAACAAGAGTTTGAGAACCTGGAACGGGAGATGGAAACGCTGGGAAAGACCGCTCCCTCTCCGGAGACGGAGCGCCGCCTCCAGGAATTGAGCCGGCAACTGCAACAGTTGCGGGTGGAGTTGAGCGGCCCGCTGACTCCCTGGCTGCGGACGCAACTGGCGCGCCATCCGCAGCGCCCGCATACGCTCGATTATGCCAAGCTGCTCTTCCAGGATTTCACCGAGATTCATGGCGACCGCGGGTTCGCCGACGACCCCGCCCTGGTGACTGGATTTGCCTGGTTTCACCGCAAGCCAGTCGCCGTCATCGGCCACCAAAAGGGGCACGACACGCAGCAGAAGCTCAAGCGGAATTTCGGGATGCCCAAGCCCGAAGGCTACCGCAAGGCGCTGCGGGTAATGACGCTGGCCGCCAAGTTTCGCCGGCCCATTTTCTGTTTCGTGGACACTCCGGGCGCCTATCCCGGCATCGACTCGGAAGAGCGCGGACAGGCCGAGGCGATTGCCCGCAACCTGCGGGAGATGGTGCGGCTTCCGGTGCCGATTCTGGTTACCATCACCGGCGAAGGCGGTAGCGGGGGGGCGCTGGCCATTGCCGTGGGAGACCGCATCCTCATGCTGGAGAATTCCATCTACAGCGTGATCTCGCCGGAAGGCTGCGCCTCCATTACCTGGCGGGATGCCGCCAAGGCCGAGGTGGCCGCCTCCGCGCTCAAGATGACCGCTCAGGATTTGCATTCCCTGGGAATCATCGACCAGGTGGTTGCGGAGCCGCCGGGCGGGGCGCACACGGATCACGTCCGCATGGCAGCCATTTTGGACGGCACCTTGCAAGAGGCGCTGCGCGAACTGGAACGGCTCCCGGCGGATCGGTTGCTGGCGCAGCGCTTTGAGAAGTTCCGCCACATGGGGCAGTTCTTCCGCGAAAGCATCGCCTCCTGAGTCGCGGGGCAATCCCGCCCGGGCGTTCTGGCAAAACGGCCGCCTCCCCCCCCCGGGCCTCCTTCTGCGCCGCGCTGCCCGGCGCTATTTTTGCACGGCCTTCCCCGGCTCGTTGCCGCCCGGGAGGTAAATTCGCGGCCAAATGGCCACCACAAAGGCTGCCACCCCGGCGAATTGCAGCACCGCGGAAGCTCCGAGCACCGCCTTGCCGAACACGCCCGGCAGCAGCAACGCCAGACAGCGCACCGCCAGGCCAATGGTGATCAGGTAGTAGCAACTCCAGGCCAGCGGATCGCGGGCCGCCTCTTGCCGCGTCTCGCCGCTTTTGCGCGGAAACATCCAAAGAGCCACGCCGCAGACCATCATCAGGAAGAAGCCAACCCCCACCAGATGAACGTGCACCGTGTAGAGATTGAGCACCTCGGGCAGCGGCACCCCCGCCTGGCGCAGCAGCATCCAGGCTCCCGCCATCACGCCCAGCGCCAGGTACACAATCGCGGTCTTAATGAAAAGACGATGGATTCGAAGCATTGCGTGGGTTTGCCAGCCCCTCCCGCCAAACCGCCCCTCGGGTCAGGCGCTTCGTTCCGGCCGGTAACCGATCACTGCATAGTCCATGCCGCCGAAGAAGGTTTCGTTGAACTTTTTCACCGCCATATTGTATGCCTGCAACGCGTCGGGCTCCAGGGCCCCGGCGGGCAGCGGGGGAAGCAGCGGAAGCGTTTCCGCGGCCGGAGAAAGCATATGGGTGGTCACCCGCTCCAGTCCGGCTTCGATCAGCGCGAACCGCAGTTGCGCCGGCGGGATGGGGCGCACATGGGTAGGGTCGAGATAGAACGACTGGCTGAAGATGGCCAGGCACTCCGGATTCTGCGTCTCAATGGCTAGCACGCCTCCCGGGGCGAGCTTGGCGGCGCACTGGGCGATCAGTTGCAGATAGAGCCGCGGCTCCAGATGCTCCACAAACTGCGCCGTGAAAATTCCGCCCAGCGTTCCATCCGGCACGCTGTCCAGATAGGAGAAGACGTCGGCCTGCGCCACATCAAGCCCCTTGCCCAGGCAGCACGCCACCATGTCGGCATCCAGATCCACGCCCTTGGCGGGGATGCCCGCATCCCGCAACAACTCCAGAAACTCCCCGCGCCCGCAGGCGATGTCGAGCACCGCGCTGCGCCCCTTGAAAAAGGGGAGGTAGAAGCGCTGCCGCCGCCGGATCTCCTCTTCCGTGCCGCGAAAATGCAGTTCCAGTTGCCAATAGTCCACCGGCAGCGCCATCGCGTAGTTGGCTCCGGCGGCCTCCGCGCGGGTGGCCTGCGCCTTGGCCTGGCCGGCGACGCGCTGCCGCAGTTGTTGCAGTTGCTGGTTCAAAGCCTGCAACTGCTGCCGCACCTGCTCGGTGGCGTTCGCGTGGCGCAGCAGCGCTCCTTCGTAGGCCCAGCGCTGCAAGGTGATCTGCTCGCACAGCGCATCCACGTCGCGGGCGACGGACTGGCCGGCGGCCTGCTGCCACTGGTCGCGCTGCGCCAGCGAGTCGCGCAGGGCCTGGAAATTGCGCTCGGCGGCGTCCAACGATTCCTTCAGATTCGCCAAGGCATCCAGGACCGCGCGATTGAACGCCCGCTGCGGCCGAAACTGCCAGTCCGACAGGCGCGCCATCGCGCGCTTCAAGCCTTGCGCCAATCCGTTAACCAGCCCGGCCGGCCGGGGATTGAGGGTGCCGACGGCCTCTGCCAGCGACTCCGGCAACTGCCACCGCCCGTTCAGCGGCTGCAAAGCCGGGGGCGCCGGCGCTGCCTCGCTGGCCCGTTCCACACGCCGCCGGACCTGTTCGCGAACCAGCCGGAGCTTTTCCGCCAGTTCCGGAAAGTGATCTGCATCGGACATGAATCGTGCCGTCCTCCTCAGCGGATGCGCCTCTGTCAGGCGGGGATGGGAGAACCCGCCGCTATCTTTCGCACGCGGACGCGGGTCTGCAAATTGGCCACGCCCGCCGCGCGGCGGGAATCCACGACCTGAAAGCTGAGGACATCGTCCAGCCAGTCATGGCTGGAGCCATCCGGCGACTGGGTAGCCACCGTCAGCGTATATTCCTGCGGCGTAAGCCAACAGGCGAACTCAAAGCTCACCGCCAGAATCTCTCCGCTCCCGACGGCGGGAAGAGCGGCGGACTCCAGTTCCGTGTTGGTTCCGAACACTTCCATGCCAATCCGGCTGCGGATCATGATTCCCACAACCGGGTTGGGGTGCGGCTCGCGGAACCGGACCACCACCTGCACACGGGCCGTCTCGCCCGCCCGCAGGACCCGGGCGGGACGGCCCTCTTCATTGTACAATTCCACTGCCGCCACCACTGCCTGCTGATCCCCGTGGCGGTAGGAATAGGCGAGCGGGGCGGCTGTCGCCACGGGGGGCGATTCCGGTGGCACCGCTTCTGAAGCCGCAAAAGCCCGCTGCCGCTCCAGGACCATGCCGTTGTACCGGTTCACCACGCTGGCCGGATCTCCGGCTGCGATGAGGCGTCCTCCGGAGAGCAGCAGAACTTGGTCGCACAACAGCTTCACCAGAGCCAAGTCATGGCTGGCCAGCAGCACGGTGACGCCGCGCTGGCGCAACTCCTGGAACCGCTGCGTGCAGCGGTTCACAAAGATGGCGTCTCCCACGGCCAGCACTTCATCCACGACCAGAATCTCCGGATCCACATGGATGGCCACCGCAAACGCCAGCCGGATGGTCATGCCGGTGGAATAGGTTTTCACCGGACGGTCCATGAACTCGCCGATTTCGGCGAAGCGCTCGATGCGGGGCAGGCAGCGCTCCACTTCCGCCCGCGACAGCCCCAGAATCTCGCCGTTCAAGCGGACGTTCTCGCGTCCCGTAAACTCCGGGTTGAAACCGGCTCCCAGCGCCAGCAGCGCCGCAATCCGGCCCCGGGTGATCACTTGGCCGCGGGTGGGCTCGAGCGTGCCGGCCACCAGTTCGAGCAGCGTGCTTTTGCCCGACCCGTTCAGCCCAATGACGCCCAGCGCCCCGCCGCGGGGGACCACAAAGCTGATATCGTTCAGGGCCCAGAACTCCTCGTGATACCGGCGCCGGCCCAGCAGCAGCATCTCCTTCAAGCGGGCCGCGGGACCCGGATAGACGCGGTACATCTTGGCCAGGTTGCGCGCTTCAATCGCCGCCGTCATGCGAAGTGACTCCGGTCAGAGCAGGTCCGCGAACGACTTCTTCCCCTTATAGAACCAGGCGTGCCCGGCCCAGAAGACTCCCAGCGAAAACAGCCACAGCAGCGCCAGCGGAACCAGCGGGGGGGCCGTGTGCTCGAGAAAAATGCTTCGATAGGAGCCGACGATGGTGTACAGCGGGTTGAGCTGAAAGAGCCAGAGAAACCGCGGGGGCAAGGCGTCCGGGTAGTACACGATGGGGGTTGAGAAGAACCAGATGGTGAGCAGGAATGTCATGATCTGGCCCGTGTCGCGCAGGAACACGCCAAGCGCCGCCAGAAACCAGCACAACCCGGCCGTGAACAGCATTTGCGGGAGCAGCACGGCGGGGAAATAGAGCGCCGACCAGGACAAGCCCGGTCCGAA
>DATMAF010000100.1:0-2159 GCA_035560315.1 Terriglobia bacterium
GGCTCGCCTCAACGGCGAATTCGCGCCGAGCCGCTACGAGTTTCTCCCCGACGATCTGGAACTCTATATGGAGTACCGACCCGGCCGAACACTCGATGTGTACTTGGAGCAATGGACGTCTAAGATGGCTTTCCCGCCAGACGAGGTGCTGCTCCGCCTGGCCCAGTCCGTCGTCGAAGCGGTGCAATCGTGCCACCGGACGGGGGTAATCGTCGCGGACCTCAAGCCGCGGAATATCCAGATCGGCCGTGGAGAGGCGGCGCGACCCTTCTCCGTTACCCTGTTAGATTTCGGAAGTGCTTGGCTGATCGGAAGTCCCAACCCACGTCCCAGCGCAGACTACTCACCCGGATTTGGTGCTCCGGAACTCTTGCGAGGCGAAAGTCCCACGCCAGCCTCTGACCTTTACTCCGTCGGTGCGATTCTGTTCGCGCTTTTCGCACGACGGGAGCCGAGCCTCCACCTTCCGCCCCGAGATTTCGGCAACCGTCAGTCTCTGGTCCTCCCCGCCCTGCAGGACCTAGTCATGCATCTGACGGAGGACGAGCCCGCCGATCGACCCACGGTCGAGGAGGCCTTGACTGCCCTGCGCGCATGCGCGGACGACGTCGCCGACTTGGCCCGGGCGGCCGGCGCGCATTGTCCCCGATGCCAGCAGCCGGTCCCCGAGGTGTCTGCGCGGTTTTGCCGCCACTGCGGCGCCCCGCTTACCCGGGAAACGAGGGTGTTGTCCGAGGAGAGGGGGGCCTCAGACAGAGCCGATCCGCTGGGGCGGATGGCCGAGTGCGAACGGGCCGGTGACTATGTCAGCGCCCTGTTCTGGGCCAAGCATGCTTTCCAGACGAACCGACTTCCACCGCGTGATCGGGTTGTGGCTCTGGAAATCGCCCTCCGCGTATTCGGCGAATTGGACTTCGCCTCGAAGTTGGCTTCTTCCCTCTCCGCGGAGGAACTTCCAAACGAATCGGATCAGCGGAAGTATCTGGTCTGCCTGGGGCAACTGCTGGCTGGCCTCGACCGGTTCCGCCCGAACCAAAACCAATTCGCCCAGTATCGTGAGCAGTTTGAGCGGGCAGTTGAAAAATGGCCTGAACAGGAGTTCCTCTGGTGCTGGCTTTATCTTGCCAGCGATCCGGCCCAGCAGGAAAAGATCTTGCAGTCAGGTCTTACTCATCACCCGGACAGCGCCAGGATTCGCCTCTACCTAGGGCGGGTTCAGCTCCAGCGAGGAGCACGCCACGAGGCGCTGTCCACATGGGTCGACGCCGTGCAGAATGGAGAGCGCGAGCCGCGGTTCCTTCAGGCGGTCTACAAACTTGCCCAGGAGTTGGCAGACCAGACCCGGACCGAGGTGTTGCGCGAGGTTATTCTCAGCGGTCAGCCCCAAACCCCCCAGGAAGCCCTGGACCTGGCCCGGTTCGCGGCGCAGGAAGGGCGGACGGCGAAGGCGCTGGAAGCCGTCGAGCAGGGGCTGTCCCAGGACCCTCACAACCCCGACCTGCGGCGATGCAAGGCGGAGATTCTGTATGCCCAGCGGAAGTACGAATTGGTTCTCGATCTGGATTGGGTGAAGACGGCCGGCGACGATGCCTTTCTGCGCATTTTGAAGGGGCGGTGCTTCTACGAGCTGGGACGCGCTGCCGAGGCCGCGCAGGAAATGGCCGCTGTTATCACGAGGGGCGAGGGGACGGCGGAAACGTGGTTCATCCTAGTGCGGTGCTACCAGCGCCTCGGGAAGTCCGATTACGCCCGGAAGGCGTTGGACCAGGCCCTGCGGGCTTTCCCCGACGACGAGGGCCTCCGGCGGCTGGCAGGAGCGCGGCGTTAACAGGAAGCGAGGCATGAGATGGTCAAGGCGATCTCGCTGCAGGACTACTACAACCGGCTGGAGGCCTTCCACGACCCGGACCCAATGATTCGGATCGCCGCCATCCATCGCGCCGGTGGCAAGCTGGACCGTAACGCCCGGCTCCGGCAGACGTTGAAGGACCTGCTGGATGATAGGGATCCGCTCATCGCCCGGTACTCCGCCATCACACTGGCGCAGAGCGGGGACGCCAGCGGCTTGCACTACCTTGTCCAGGCCATCAGCCGCGCACAGGGAGAAGACCGAGAGGAGCTGGACGGATGCCTGCGCAACTGCGCGCGGTTCCCGTTCG
>DATMAF010000101.1:0-17022 GCA_035560315.1 Terriglobia bacterium
CGCTGCCGCCCATTGATGCCCCCGCCACCGCTGAGCGGATGCTTGCAGAGGCCTTGTGATGCCAGAAATGATTACCAGACAAGAGCCGGCCGTTCGTATTGGCGGAGGCGGCGGAGGGGTGCCCGGAGCCCGATGGGACCCTTGGGGGCCGGGCGACGGCTTCCCGCACGGACACGCCCGCCGGGTCTACCGGACCGGCATGTGGCTGGCGCTGGTGGCCATCGCAATGCTGTTCCTCGCTTTTACCAGCGCCTACGTGGTGCGCAGCGGCCTGGGTAACGACTGGGCGGCGATGAGCCTGCCTCCCTTGCTGTGGTGGAACGCCGCCATCCTGGCGCTGAGCAGTTTCACGATGGAGCAAACCCGCAAGGCCCTGGCGCGCGGCCTGCGGTCGGCTTGCAACGGGTGGGTAACCGCCACGACGGCTCTGGGGGGACTGTTCCTGGCCGGCCAGTTGCTGGTCTGGCGGCAACTGTCTGACGCCGGCATCTATCTGGCCACTAACCCGTCGAGCTCGTTCTTTTATCTGCTCACCGGGGCCCACGCGCTGCATCTGGCGGGGGGCCTAGCCGCTCTGTTGTATATCACGGTGGCGGCCTGGCGCTACCGTCTGGGACCGGCCAAGCGCACCGTGGTGGAGGTTACGGCCATCTACTGGCATTTCATGGACGGACTGTGGATTTACATTTTGATGTTGCTTTGGTGGTGGAGGTAAATCGGTGGCAACCGGAGAAATCAGTAAGACCATGTGGGAAGGGGGCGCTTCGCCCTATGCCATCCCCTCCAAGAAGTTGGGGATGTGGCTGTTTATCATCTCGGATGCGCTGACCTTTTCGGCGATCCTGATCGCTTACAGTTACCTGCGCGTCGCCAGCGACGACTGGCCGACTCCCTTTCATTTCTACCCCAGCATCGTGGTCTCGACGGTGATGACCTTTTGTCTGCTGACCAGCAGCATCACCATGGTCATGGCCGTAACCGCCGCCAAGCAGGGACGCATCGGCTCCACCGTGAAGTGGCTGGGAGCGACCATGGCCGGCGGCATCGCCTTCCTGGTGCTGCACGCCAATGAATGGATGACCCTGATCCACGAAGGCCTGCGCCCCTTTGAGAACCCCTGGGGATCGCCGCTGTTCGGAGCCACGTTCTTCACCGCCACCGGCCTTCACATGCTGCACGTCACCATCGGCGTCTTCGTGCTGGCGGCGATCGCCGCCGGTTTCAAGCGCGGCCGCTATCCGGCCGATTACGTCGAGATTGCGGGACTGTACTGGCACTTCGTCGATCTGGTCTGGATGTTTCTGTTCCCGTTGATCTATCTGCTTTCTATCATGCCGGAGTAAAGGAAGGGGAGAAATACCTGCCATGAGCAGCCAACATGGACACGCCGAGGGCAGCACCCGGCTGTATCTTTCCGTCTGGATCATTTTGCTAGCGCTGTCGGTGGTTGAGGTTTATCTGGGATATATCCACCTGTCGGTGGGGCTGATGCTGGTGCTGCTGATGGGGCTTTCGCTCATCAAGGCCGGCATGATCATCGCCTATTTCATGCATCTGCGCTTTGAAAGAGCCAGCCTGGTCTGGACGCTTCTTCCCATGTGGATCATTGTGACTTGCCTGCTGTTTGTTTTCTTCCCCGACAGTTTCCGAGCCCTGGAACTGCGGTTCCCGAAGTAGGAGTGCAACGCGCCGTGTGGCGGAGCAGTCTAAGCAAGTGGACAAGGGCGGCCGGGACGGCGCTCGCGATCCTGCTGGCGCATCCGGCCGCGGCGCAATGCGTGATGTGCTATCTGAGCGCTGGTTCCTCCGGTGAGCGCGGCGCGCAGGTCCTGCGGATGGGAATCCTGGTGCTGGCCGTTCCCACGCTGCTGATCTTCGCCGGCCTGTTCGTGCTGGCCTATCGCCGCCGGGAGCCGGCGGGCCGGGCCGAGCAACCGGCGGAGCGGCCGGAAGCGGTGGCGGCAGGTCCGTTGCCCGTCCGCCGGCCGCCGGACCTCCCCTCCTTGTCCTGACCGGATTTGGTTCGCGAGAGCGGACCCGTTCGTTTGATTGCCCACTATGTGGAAGCGAGCCTCAGGCGGTGCAAGTGCGTTGCCGTCCCGAACAAGGGCCGGCGCCGGCGGGCTGCTTTGGCTCAGCCGCTGGCTTCTGCTGGCGTTGGCGGCCAGCTCCGTGGCGCTTGCGGCGGCCGTCCGGCAGGACCGCTGGCTGAACGACGTCAAGTACTTGGCTAGCGACGCGTTGAAAGGCCGCGGCAGCGGCGCTCCCGAACTGGAAAAGGCGGCGGAGTATATTCAAGAGCAGCTTCGCCAGGCGGGGGTGGAGCCTCTCAACGGCACCTTCTTCCAGCCTTTTCCGGCTGCCATTGGGGCCGAACTGGGCCCCCATAATGAACTGGCGGCGCTTGCACCGGAACCGCGTTCCTATCGCCTGGAGAGGGATTTCATTCCCTTCAGCTTTTCGGCCAGCGGCAGGGTTACCGCCGAAGTGGCCTTCGTTGGTTATGGCATTACCGCCCCGGAATATAACTACGACGACTACGCGGGCCTGGACGTGAAGGGGAAAATCGTCCTGGCGCTGCGGCATGAGCCGCAGGAGAATGACGAAGACAGCGTTTTCCGCGGGCGGCAGACCACCCGCCACGCGGAGTTCCTCAACAAGGCCATCAACGCCCGCAACCACGGCGCAGTTGCTTTGATCCTGGTCAACGATCCGGTCAACCACGCGCCCTCCGACGACCGCCTGGTTCCCTTTGGCCGTTCGGGCGGCCCCGGCGATTCCGGCATCCCGGCCATTCACGTCAAACAGGAGGTCGCCGTTTCCTGGGCCCGGCAGGCCGGCAAGTCGCTGGAGGAACTGCAACGATCCATTGATCGCGACCTGAGCCGGCAATCCTTTCTGTTTCCGCCGTCTTTTCGGCTGACCGTGCAGACGGACGTGGTGCAGTTGACCAGCACGCTGCGGAATGTGGTGGGGGTGCTGCGCGGCAGCGACCCGAGGCTGCGCGACCAGTATATCGTCATCGGCGCTCACTACGACCATCTCGGCACCGGAGAGCAGGGGGGCAGCATGGCCCCGGCCCAGATCGGGCAGATTCACCACGGCGCCGATGACAACGCTTCCGGAACCGCCGGGATGCTGGAGCTCGCCCGTTACTTTGCTTCCGAGCGCGGCAACCTGCGGCGCTCGCTGCTGTTCATGGCCTATTCCGGCGAGGAACTCGGGCTGCTGGGTTCGGCCTATTATGTTCAGCACCCCCTGGTGCCGCTCAGCCAGACCATCGCCATGCTGAATCTTGATATGATCGGCCGCGTCTCCAACAACAAGCTGTATATCGGCGGCGTCGGGACGTCGCCGGGATTCCGCCAGCTGGTTGCGGAGGAGAACCAGGCCACGGGATTCGACCTGGATTTTTCCGATCTGGGCTATGACGCCAGCGACCACATGTCCTTCGGCCGAAACCAGGTCCCGGTCCTGTTCTTTTTTTCCGGCTTGCACGCCGACTATCACAAACCCTCCGACACCTGGGAGAAAGTGGAACCGGCGGAAACGGCGCGGGTGCTGGAGTTGGTGGCCCGCGTGACCCGCCGGATTGACCAGACCGACGAGCGCCCCGCCTATGTCCCTCCCCCGCCGCGCCCCCAGCGCCGCGGCGCCCGGGAGCCGGCCGAGCCGGGCGGCTACGGCGTGTACTTCGGCTCGGTGCCCGACTTCGGCCAGACGGAAAAGGGCGTCAAATTTGCGGATGTCCGCCCCGGCAGCCCGGCGGCGGAGGCGGGGTTGAAAGCCGGCGACGTGCTGGTGCGCTTCGATGGCAAGGAAATATTGAACCTGTACGATTTCACCTACGCGTTGCAGGGAAAGAGCCCGGGGGATGTCGTCCCGGTCGTGGTGTTGCGGGACGGCCGCGAAGTCGAGGCCTCCGTCAAGCTGGTTCGCCGCGAATAGCCCCCGGAGTGTTGCGGCTCCCGACGAGCCTGCTGGCCACCCACCCCACCATCACCACCACCAGGCAGCCCACCACGTTGTACCACAAGTAGGAGATGGAGGTCAGGCGGCTGGTGAGCACCACCGCGAGCTCTCCGGCGATCAGGCCCAGGAAGGCTCCCGTGCCGGTGGCCCGCCGAACGCCGAAGGCCAGAACAAACACGCCCAGCAGCGAGCCGTAAAACAGCGAGCCGACCATGTTGACGGCTTCGATCAGCGAGCCCAGCCTGCCGCCGAAGAAAGCAAACGTTGCGGCGTAGAGACCCCAGAAGACCGTCGCGGTCTTGGCCGCGACAACGTAGTGGCGGTCGGGAGCGTCGCGGCGCAGGAATCGCCGGTACAGGTCGATCACGGTGGTGCTGGCGAGCGCGTTCAGCTCCGCCGAAATGGTGGACATGGCGGCGGCGAAAATGGCAGCAATGATCAGGCCCACCATCCCCACCGGGAAGTAGCGGGTAACAAAGGTCAGAAAGATGTAGTTGGTGTCGTCGTAGGAAGCGCCGGGGCTGGCGGCCTGAAGCGCTTCGATGCCTTTGCGCCGCGCCTCCTGGACCGCCTGGTTAGCGGCCCGCAGTTCGGCCGGATTCAGAGCCGCCGCTCCGGGAGGCGGGTTCTTGCGGGTCTCAATCATGCGCAGCGCGAGGGCGCGGCGTTCCGCGTGCGCGCGGTCATACTGTTCGAGCGCCGCGCGATACTCGGCCCGCGCGGCGGCCGGCGCGGCCTGTTCCAGCCGGGCGGTCTCCGCGCGGTTGAAGAGCATGGGCGGCTTCTCGAACAGGAAAAACGCAAAGACCATGGTCCCGGTCAGCAGGATGAAGAATTGCAGCGGGACCTTCACGAGTCCGTTGAACAGCAGGCTGACGCGGCTGTGGGCGATGGATTTTCCGGTGAGGTACCGCTGCACCTGCGATTGATCGCAGCCGAAATAGGAAAGCGCCAGGAACATCCCCCCGATCAGGCCGGACCACAGGTTGTAGCGATTTTGCAGGTCAAAGGACAAATCCACGGCGTTCAGCTTGCCGGAAACCCCCGCCAGGTACAGCGCGTCGGCAAAGCGGACCCCGGGCGGCAGCAGCAGCACGGCGGTCGCGAAGGCGGCGAAGACTCCCAGGAAAATCAGCATCATCTGCTGGACGTCGGTCCAGGTGACGGCCTTGACGCCGCCGGGCACGGCGTAGCAGAGCACAATGCCCGCCATCAGCAGCACCGTGGCGCGCTCGCTCCAGCCGAAAATCACCGAGAGCACAACGGCGGGCGCATACAGCGCCAGTCCCACGCCCAGTCCGCGCTGGATGAGGAAGATCAGGCTGGCCGCCAGGCGGGTCTTGGCATCGAAGCGCTGTTCCAGGAACTCATAGGCCGTGACAACGCGGGCGCGGTGAAAGAGGGGAACCACGGTCGCCGACAGGATGACCATCGCCAGCGGCAGGCCGAAGTAGAACTGCACGAAGCGCATGCCGTCCGTGTAGGCCTGTCCGGTGGTTCCAATGAAGGTGATGGCGCTGGCCTGCGTGGCCATGATGGAAAGGCCCATGGCCCACCAGGGCATGGTCTTGCCCGCCAGGATGTAGTCGCGGATGGTTTGCTTGCCGCGGCTCTTGTGCAGCCCGTAGCCGACGATGGCGACCAGGGAAACGAGCAGGACAATCCAGTCCAGCGGCTTCATGAGGGTGCCCGGTAGGCTTGCGTGAACAGGTAAAACAACAGGATCAGAAGTCCCAGAAAACCGATGACCGCCGCGTACAGGCGGCCCCAGGTGGAAAACAGGGGCGGTGAACCCTCCTCCACCTCCAGCGGTTCGGTTTTGGACGTATGCATCCGCCCAACCTCCCGTAGCACAGGATAACATCATCGCTCCCCGGCCGGGCGCTCATCTTGACAGTCCCGAAGAGGGGCGGCTAAGATGAAGATTTGCAGCCTCCACGGGGCGCAACATAGGGACGCGGACGATCCCGATGGACAAAAAGAAGCTGGAACAGTACAAAAAGCGCCTCCTCGACCGCAAGGAGCAGTTGGAGGCGATTGTCTCCCGGGCGGAGCACGATGGCCGGGAGGCCGACGAAGAGGCTCCCAACGACCTCGCCGACAAGGCCACGAACTCCTACACCAAGGAGTTCCTGTTTAAGAAGAGCAGCGACGACCGGTTTATTCTGAGCCTCATTCAGGAGGCGCTGGAACGCATGGAAGCCGGCGAATACGGGATTTGCGTCGCCTGCGGCGGCGAAATGCAGCAGAAGCGCCTGGACGCGGTTCCCTGGGCGCGCCACTGCATCGAGTGCCAGGAGAAGCAGGAGAAAGGGCTGCTCTAGCCTCCCGCGACCCGCGGCCGGCGACCGCTTCGCACGGGTCGGCGATTCCAGCCCGGCGCTGCAACAGCAGATGGCAACGAGGGTCCCGACTTCGGAATTCTAGCGGCCAGAAAATTCCGGCAAACGTATCCACTCGGCGCCATAGCCGATGCCGCGCGGAAGCTGGCCCATCCTGTCTTCTCGCTTTTTTTTCCCGATCGCTGCCGGCTCTGCCAGCAGCCGCTGGAGGCAATCTCCCGCGCTCCCGTCTGTCCCTCCTGCTGGGATTTGGTACGCCCCTATCGCGGGGTGGAGTGTTCGGGCTGCGGCCTGTTCTTGGCGCATGCCGCTCCGCTGCACGGCTCCGGTCGGTGCGGTTATTGCCGG
The DNA here is from genome assembly GCA_035560315.1 of Terriglobia bacterium. Lineage (GTDB taxonomy): Bacteria > Acidobacteriota > Terriglobia > 2-12-FULL-54-10 > 2-12-FULL-54-10 > DATMAF01. Next base: position 6,663 of record DATMAF010000101.1, read on the forward strand.
CGCGACGCCTTTGCGTTTTCCGGGGCGCGAAGCTTTGGCAGCTACGACGGGGCGCTCCGGGGCATTCTCCAACTCTACAAGTACCGCGGCGTGCGTCCGCTGGCTGGGCCGCTGGGAGACCGGCTGGCGGAGACGCTTCCCCGGCTGGGGGCGGAGTCCCTGGACCTGATTCTGCCCATTCCGCTCCACCGCAAGCGGGAGCGGCAGCGCGGATTCAACCAGGCGGCCTTGCTGGCCAAACGGTTGAGCCGGCGGTCGGGCATTCCGTTGGGCGGCAAAGATTGCGTTCGTGTGCGGGACACGGCCCCGCAAACCGGGCTGCGCGGCGCGGAACGCAGGAAGAATGTCCGGGGCGCCTTTGCGGTGCCCTGCCCGGAGCGGGTACAGGGGCGGCGGGTGCTGCTGGTGGATGATGTCCTGACTACCGGGGCCACCGCGGATGCCTGCGCGCGGGCGTTGCTGGCGGCCGGTGTCCGGGGCGTGTGGGTGCTGACGCTGGCGCGTGCCCGCGCCGCCTGGGCGGATATACTATAATGTGAATTATCGCTGCGGTGCATCCAATGGCCCGCTGGCCCGCGCCGCGGCAGGCGAGAGTTACGGTCATGTTGCAGTCTCCAGTTCTGGTCCTGAATGCGACCTATGAGCCGGTGAATGTGTGCGGGGCGCGCCGGGCGCTGATCCTGATTCTGAAGGGCGCCGCGCTGGCGGAGGAAGAGTCGGCCAAAGAAATTCGCTCCGCCAGCCTGGTTGTGCGCGTGCCGTCCGTGATCCGGCTGCTCGAATACCACCGCATTCCCTACCAGACCCGCGTGCTGTCGCGGAGAAACATTCTGATTCGAGATCATTACACGTGCCAGTATTGCGCCGGGACGTTTCCGGCGGCCGAGCTGACCCTCGATCATGTGCTGCCGCGTTCGCAAGGCGGCAAGTCCGCCTGGGAGAATCTGGTGGCCTGCTGCTACGCCTGTAATAACCGGAAAGGCGACCGCACTCCGGAGCAAGCCGGCATGAAGCTGCTGCGCGCCCCGCGGCCCTTCAATCTCCACACCAGCCGCCACCTCATGCGTCTGATGGCGCACTCGGACTCCCGCTGGCGCAAATACCTGTTCTTTTGACCGACTGGGATGTGCGGTGCCGTCGCCCGGCGGCGAGGTTACGGTTCGGCGAACACGGACCGGGGCGAGCGGGCGGCCTGCTGGGTGATTCGCTCCCAGGCTTCCTGTGCGGCGGGACCGAGGCGTTCCCGGCAAACCTCATCCATCTGCCCGGCGGCGTGTGCGGCGCGCTGGGCGAAGGCGGCTGCCATCGCTTTCTGTCCGGTCCGCTCGGCTTGCTGCGCCGTCGCCAGCGCGAAAAATGCATTGCCGGGATACTGGTCCGCCAGATTGCGGAAGAGCTCCAGCGCCTCGGCGGGACGGTTTTCGCGGAGGCTGTAGATTTTTGCCAGCTCGTAATTGGCCTCCGGGCCAACCAACTCCGCGGCGCGCCCCGCCCTCTGGAGCTGCGCCAGGCCCCGCTGGCGGTCGCCTCCCGGGAGGAACAAGAAAAACCGGAACAGCTTAATCAGCGGCGAAAGAACGTCGGCGTAATAGTCGTAGAGGCCCAGGCCGGCGGCGGCGTCGGCCTGCAATCTGGCATCCTGGCGCACGGCCTCTAACAGCGCAGACCGCATGCGGGCGCCTTCCCGGCCGGAAGAGAGCGCCTGGGCGCGCAGCGTATAGAGCCGGGCCCGCACGCCATGCGCCAGCCCTTCATAAAAATTTCCCATCGCCCGGCTTTCCGGCGCTTCCTGCATCCCCCGGCTGCGCGCCAGGGCGGTTTCCACGGCGTGTAAAAAATCCTCATCGTACGGGCTTTCCTTCACCGTGGCGACCACCCAAATCTCCCGCGAATTGATGTGCCCGGTGCGGCAGTAAATCAGGCCCCAGAAGGCTTCGGCGGCAATCAGGGGGCCCAGGGGGTGCTTCGGTTCGCTTTCTTCGAGAAGCCGGCTGCTGCGGATGGCCTGGCGGTACTGCCCGTTCCGCAGCGTGTCGAGGGCCTGCCGGAAGGGCTCGGAAATCTCCAGCGGATGCCCGGCCGCGAGCGCTGCGCCTGCGGAGCAGAGCAATTCCAGCAGGAAAAGGCCCAGGGCGCGCACCGTCATCGGAAGCAGGAAGGTTTCCCCATGCGATGTTGCGGGTTAGCGGGGCGGCTCGGCGGGGAAGGGGTAGGTTTCTCCCCGGACGCCCCCGGTATATTCCTGAACGTCCACCACTTCCTCGCCTTCGAAGGTGACGAAGGTGACCTTCAACGGCGGCGAGCCATAGATCCAGTCTTCCTGCTCGACGCCGTCTTTCTCCTCGCGCACTTTGCGGTCCGGAGGTCCCATCGCCGCCAGCACCATGTCGCGGTTCATCCCCACCACGGCAACTTTGTCCTCGATGGCCTTCTGAAATTCGGGAGGAACCGGTTCCGTCATGGTCAGGATCGGGCTCTTGGCCTCAAAGTCGAGCACGGGGCTGAGGTACGCTTTGATCTCCTCGACGGTCATCTCCGGGAGCTTGGCGGGGAACCGCAGGGTGATTTGCGAACCGGTGCCGGCGCGCTGGTCCGCGTTGGGATTATTGATCGGCGTGGTCCGAGTTCCCATTCCGATCTCGATATGCTCGTACCATTTGGTTTTTTTCTTGCCGCCGCCGTTGATCTCAAAGACGATTTCCTTGTCGCGGAAATCAATCCGGGTGATCTGCACCATCACCTGCGCCGGGACCGCGGTGCCCTGCTGCGTCAGTTCATGGAGCAACGCTTCCCGGTCGATTGCTCCGTTGGTGCTGAGGCGCAGCCCTTTTTCGCCGCGGGGCAGCGGGGTTCGCAACACCGCGTATTCCGCAACCAGCCCGCGCAGGATGGCCATGCGCGTGGCGGGCTTCAGGTCGGCTGCGCTCGCCAGAGGCGCCGCCACGCCTGCCAGCAGGAAGGTCAGGACGATTGCGAATCGCTGGGGCATGCCTTGCCTCCCGCACGTCGGGCTGGGGATGCGGCTCCCACCGCCCGGAGCGTTGCCGATCCCCTGCGGTAGGCTCATTGTAGCGCGCTTCGCCGGGAGGAACAATACCGCTGGGGCGGGCAGCCTTAGCCCGGCATTTCTTTGGTTACAAGGTACCAACCGGGAGCGGTTTCCGGCTGGTCACCGGGCTTGCTCCCCATGGTAGAATGCTCCTCAGAAATCCGGGGTATCCATGAGGCTGACCAGCGAACAGGCCGAGCCGCGGACGCATCCGGCGCCGGTTCCTGCCCAAGGAAAAACCATTATCGTAATGCCGGCCTATAATGCGGCGGCTACGCTGGAGAAAACTTTTTCCGCCATACCGGCCGACAGCTACGATGAAATCATCCTGGTCGATGATGCCAGTTCGGACTCCACCTGGTCGGTCGCCAACTCGCTTCCCATCGTTTGCATTCGCCACCGGAAAAATCGCGGCTACGGGGGAAACCAGAAAACCTGCTATACCCGGGCGCTGGAGCGCGGGGCGGATTACATCGTGATGCTGCACCCGGATTATCAGTACGATCCGACCATGGTCGGGGACCTGGTGGCTCCGCTGCGGCGGGGCGAAGCCGATGTGGTGCTGGCCTCCCGGATGCTGGGCGACCCCCTGGGCGGGGGGATGCCCTATTGGAAATACGTCGCCAACCGCTTTCTGACCGGCATCGAGAACCTGGCGCTGGGGACCCGATTCACGGAATTCCATACCGGCTACCGGGCCTTTACCCGCCACGCCCTGGAGGCCATCAATTTCGAAGCCAACTCCGAAAATTTCGTCTTCGACAACGAGATCATCGTGCAGTTGCATCTGAAAGGATTCCGGTTCAAGGAAATTCCCGTCACCACGCGATACAGCTTCGACTGTTCCTCGGTGCGGTTCGGCCAGGGCTGCATCTACGGCCTGGGAATCCTGAAAACGATCCTGAAATACTTTGTCCACCGCGCTGACATCTATAAGTTCAAGCAGTTTTCCTAGCCAGCCGTCGGCCTGCCCGGTGTGCGCAGCGGGCGGACCGTTTGGCGCGCTGTTGACCGCCAACCAGTTTCGCCTGTATCGCTGCCCTGCCTGCGGCGTGGTCTTTCTGCATCCGTTGCCGACCGCGGAGGAGCGCGCGGCGCTCTACAGCGTGGAGTACTACGGCGTGGAGCGGAAAAAGTTTGCGGGGCTGCTGGAGCACGGCATCCGGGCCCTGACGGCGTGGAAGTGGAAGCGGCTGCGCCCGCTGCTCGCGCCGGGCGACCGGATGCTGGACATCGGCTGCGGCCGCGGCACGCTGGTGGAGCTGGCCCGCGCCGGCGGCGTCGAGGCCTATGGTTTGGAGAGGCCATTCCCGGGAGCGCCGCCGACTCCGCACGTGCTCTATCGAGACTTGCCGGATTGCGAATTCCCCGACGGGCACTTTCAACTGGTCGTCCTCTGGCATGTCCTGGAGCACCTGGAAAATCCCCGTGCCATCTTGCAGGAGATTCACCGCATCCTGCGGGCCGGGGGCTGGCTCTCCCTGGCGGTGCCCCATTTCGGCGGCGCGCAGGCCCGTGCCTCCGGCCGGCACTGGTTTCATCTGGACCTGCCGCGCCACTTCTGGCATTTCGAGGAGCCCGCCTTGGAGACGATGCTCCAGAAGGCAGGCTTTGAGATCCGGCGCCGCTCAACATTATCGTTCGAATACGATTGGTACGGCACGATCCAAAGCTGGATGAACCGCGCCGTGAAGGACGACAATCGCCTGTACAAGGTTCTGCAGGGCCAGTCGAAAGAATCGGCGGGAGCCAAGGCGGGACGCCTGCTGCTGGCCTCGCTGCTCGCGCCCTCCGCACTGGCCAGCGCATTGTGGGATGCCTCGCGCGGCCAAGGCGGCACCGTAACCTTTCTGGCCCGGAGATCGCGTTGATTGGATGAATCGCATGCATCGTCATCGCAAGATCAGGATCATCGGAGTTCCGCTGGACCTGGGCCAGGAGCGGCGCGGCGTGGACATGGGCCCTTCGGCGCTGCGCTTTGCGGGTCTGAACGCGCGCATCCAGGCCCTGGGCTATGAAGTCCACGATGCGGGGAATCTGCAAGTGCCGATGCGCGAAACGCACGCGCCCGGAAGCCAGCATGCGAAGTACCTCAAGGAGATCGCCGCGACCTGCAAACGCCAGGCGCAGGCGGTGAGCCAGGCGCTGCGAGCCGGCTACATGCCGCTGGTACTGGGCGGGGACCATTCCATTGGCATCGGCACAGTGGCCGGCGTCGCCGATTACTACCGCCGCAAGGGGAAAAAGATCGGCCTCATCTGGATCGATGCCCACTCCGACATGAACACGCCGGAGACCTCCCCCAGCGGCAACATTCACGGCATGCCGCTGGCGGTCTGCCTGGGCTACGGCCTGCGCAAGCTGACGCACCTGCTCGGCTACGCGCCCTTTCTATCGCCGCGCAACACGGTACTGGTGGGCGTCCGCGACGTGGACCTCTCGGAGCGACCGGCGGTGAAGCAGAGCGGCCTGACCGTCTATACCATGCGCCAGATTGACGAGCGCGGTCTCGGTTCCATCATGCAGGAAGCCATCGCCATCGCCGACCGCGATACGGTCGGCTTCCACGTTTCGCTGGACATGGATTTCGTCGATCCGGCGGAGGCTCCCGGCGTGGGCACTCCGGTGAAGGGCGGCGCCACCTACCGCGAGGCGCATCTGGTGATGGAGATGATCGCCGACGCCCGCCGCGCCGTTTCCCTGGAGATTGTGGAGATCAACCCGGTGCTCGACATCGCCAACAAGACCGCCAGCCTGGGCGTGGAGCTGATCCTCTCGGCCCTCGGCAAGAAAATCCTCTAATCTGAGCCGCGCGCGCCAGCAAGCGCCCACCCATCCGTGTCTGCATATCCCGGGCATTGCATCGAGGGAGCCGTGGGTGGTCGCTCCCTCACGGTCGCGGCTCGGATTGCGATGGCGGAACCTCAGAAGTTCAGCAGGTGGGTGTACTTGAGCGTCAGACTGCGGTCGCTGCGGTCATCGATGGTGCTGCGCTGGTCGTTGTAGACGATGTAGAAATCGCTCAGCGGGTGGTGGATGAACCGGAAGCGGATGTTGGAGCTGACCTGATCGGTCTCGCTGTTGTACTGGATCAGCGCGCTGAGCGAGAGCCGGGGATTGAAGGCGTAGTCGGCGCGCAGGCTTCCGAGGTGAGTTGTGAAATCCCCCTGGGGCAGCTCGGCATCGCTCCGCTGATAGTCCAATTGTGCCGACAGACGGTAGCTGGCTCGCAGCAGCGCGCCGAAAGTCCAGATGTCCTGCGTGCCGGTATAGAAACCTTGGCGGCGGAGATTCACGCTCGCCGAAAGCGGTCGGCGCCGGCTGGACGAATACCCAAACGAATATCCGTCCGTGCGATGGTCGCCTGCGGGAATCCGCACGCCCTGTGTGGTAAAGGGCGCGATGAGCCGGTCGAACTTGCGATAATACGTGTAGCTGAACGAACCGCCGTCGTCAAACTCGACGTTCCCATAGGGGCCCGTGAAGCTCTTGGTTTCCGTGCGGCCGTCAGACAAGACCGCGTATTCGTAATTGGTCGTGAGAGTCATGTCGCGGATGAATCGTCCCACCGGCGTGCCCGGCTCGAAGTGCGGCCGCAGCTCGACCAGATTCTGAATCAGCCGCCGTCCGGGGCGGCGCACGAAGCCCATCTGCGGGTTGAAATTTTTCTGGATGTCCGCGTACGAGCCGTAGAAGCGCCACAGATTGCTCTGCCACTCGGCCTCGAATTTCGCAAACGCATCCTGGCCGCTGAGGCGGGGCGTTCGGGTTCTCGCGATCAGGGCGCTGATCTGGAGGTCCTGCCGGAGCAGCAGGTTCATGTCGGCGCCGAAGGTCTGGTTGCTGTCCTTTTCCAGGCTGGAACGGCGGTTCAGAAAAATGGCTCCCAGGCTGGAGTTGCTGAGGATATCGCGGCGATAGCGGGCGACCGTGAAGTTCGTCGCGGCAAACGCCGCTTCCGAGCGCGTCTGGAGGTTCATGAATCCGAGCGAATGTTTCCCGGCGCGCCCGGAGACCCGGACGCCGCCGGCGATGGGGATCGGCAGGCCGCTGGCCAGGCCGATTCTGCGGCTCTGGAATAGCAGTACCTCGCGGCTTTGCAGGCCGTTGAAGTTGGATTCGAATAGCCCGGCATTTTCGAGGAAGAACTCGCGCTTCTCGGGGAAGAACAGGGGGAAGCGAGTAAAGTTGATCTGCTGCGTGTCGGCCTCGGTGTCGGAGAAATCGGTGTTGAGGGTGAGGTCCAGCGCCATGCCGGGAGTCAGTCCCCACTTAAGGTCGAGGCCCGCCTTGCCCTCGCCTTCGGTCTCCCTCGTTTCCGAGTCGAGCTTCTTGATGCCGGTCAGGGCGTATGGCTTCAGGTAAAGATTCTTTCCGGGTTCCACGCCTTCCAGGCCGACCAGGTCGCCGGCGATTCCGACGCCGCGCTGGATGACATAGCGGCGGGGCAGCGGCACCCAGGAGTTGGCCTCGCCGTTGTGCTGCATGTAGCGGTAAAACTGCACTCCCCAAATCTGCTCCGGCAGGCGGCTGAAGCGAAGCGTCTTAAACGGAATCGCGAACTCCGCCGTCCAACGGTCCTCATGGATCTTCGCTTCGACTTCCCAGACGCCGTCCCAGTTGGCGTTGGTGAGCCGCCCGGTGTCGGTGAATTGCTGATCGCGCTGGCCGCCGCGCGGCGTGGTGGAAAAGGTGTAGCCGCTGCGCCGGTCGTGAAAGGTGTCGAGCAGGATGGCAATGGCGTCCTGGTCGTTGGGAGGGAAGTCGCGGCGGATATTGTTCACGATGATGCGGCTGGGGTCGGAATCGTAGCACCACACCCCGATGTAGAGATATTGGCGGTCGTAGAGAATGCGGACCTCGGTGGGTTCGCTGGCCGGGGCCCCGGTGTCGGGGTCGCGCTGGATGAAGTCCCGGGCCGGCTCGGCGGCGCGCCAAGCCGGTTCGTTCAGTTCGCCATCAATCGTGATCTTCTCGGTGGTGAAAACAGCCCGCATGGTCCTGCGCTCTCCGGCGGGCAGTTCCTGGCCGGACACCTTCGGCAGGAAGAGGAGAAACGGGGCGAGCAGCGACGATGCGACTGTTCGGAGATGACGGCGCCGGATCGGCATGACAGACTCGAGCCACCCCGCAGTGCGAAAATTGTAGGCCGCGGGATGGGGTCTGTCAATCCGAGGGAACCGCGCCTCCCGGAACCGTCGTCGGAGACTCTCCCCCGGACGGCTTTTCAAGCCCGGGGACTCAGAAGATCTCCGGGAAATGATAGGTCAGGATCGCGTTCAGGCGCTTGTCCGTCACGATGATGTTCTTGTTCTTCTCGTCGATGGCCACGCCGCGCGGCATCATCAGATCGCCGCGGGGACCGCCGATGGTCCAGCGGGGCGGAACATCGCCGTTGTCAAAAACGCTCCAGACGCCCGTAAAGCTGTCATCCCCGCCGAGCACGCCCGCCTCCGCCGGCCGCATGGTCATGACGATCCACCCCTTGGGCGGATACAGCGCAAAGGGGCCTCCCAGCCGCTTAATCATGCTCTTCGGACCACCCACCTCCCGCAAGGGCTTGGTGTTGCCCGCCGCCGTGCGCGGATAGATGCGGATTTTCAAACCTTCCTTTTCGTAGGGCCCCACCACAACCAGCAGATTGTTGAGCGGGTCCACGGCCATGGCATCGGCCCCCAGCTTGGTGTCCGGTCCCTTGAAGATGCGCTTCGGGGCGACATTGCCATTGTCCCGGCGGTTGAACACCAGAATCTCGTCGCCTTGCGGGACGTAGATTTCATCGTTGACCCAATCCACGGTGTGGCGCTCCGGGCCGTTCAGCATCGTCTTGGGTCCCTGCAAAATGCGGATGGGGGTGGCCTCGCCGTCGGCGTCGCCGCGGAAGGTCATGATGGCGTGCGCGAAGTCCTGCGGCACGCTCAGCTCATCATTGACCGGATCGTAAATGATGGAATGCATGGTGCGCCCCAGCTTGGTTTTCTGGCCCTCGATTTTCCGGACCGGCATATCGTTGCCGTTCGCCAGCCTGGCGAACGCCGCGATCTGCGGATGGGCCACTCAATTGGGGACCAGAATCTGCTCCCGCTTGCTGTCGTAGGCCACCGGATGCGGATTGCCGATCATCAGCGCCCGCTTGCCGAGGGGACCGCTGCGGATGACGCGCTTGGGGGCTACGTCGCCGGCGGCGTCCAGCGGGAACACCGTGGCGGTGTAGTTCCCGAAACTGGCCACCCACAATTCCTGGTTCTGGCGATCCACCCAGACGCCGGTGGGATTCTTAATCATCGTTTTCGGCCCGCGGATGACGCGCTTGGGCGCCACGTCGCCGTCGGCGTCGCCGTCGAACACCGCCACCTCATCGCGCATGTCATTGGTGACGAACAGCTCGTTGGCAACCGGATCGTAGGCCAGGCCGGTGGGCCAATCCAGGTTCGCTTTTGGTCCCTGGATCTTGCGCAAGGGCGGAGTGTTTCCCTTGGCGTCTTTGGAATGAACGGTGATGGACGGAGGATAGAAGCGCCCGCTGCCGGGAAGCGCGGCATTGCGGGTAAGGGGCCAGTTGGGCTTGCCTTCGCCGCGGCTGTACATGGGCCGCGAAGGGTTGTTCAGTTTCTCATCGTGAGAGTGGACCGACCCGAAGTTGGCCACGTACATCAGTCCCCGCTGGGGGTCGAGGGCGATCCCGTGCGGATCGGCCAGCCCGGTCTTATCGCCCTGCAGGTACCGCAGCGGAGGATCGTCCTTTTCCGCCCACTTGTTGAAGACCACCACCGCGCTGTCATGCTGGATCGTGAGGAAAAGTTCTTCGTCCTGCTCATGCACCGCGATCCCGTACGTGCCGTGGGGGGTGTAAAGTTCGCGGGTCGGCGGGACGTTTCCTTTGGCTTCCCGGTTGAAAATCACCATGGTGTCGACGGTGTCGTTATTGATGGCGTAGATGTCCCCGCTGGCCGGATCGATGTACAGGCCGCAGATGTAATCCACTTTCGTGTCCAGGCCGCCGATGATGCGCTTCGGCTCCGACATGGTGGCCTGGGGAGGCGTGTTGGTCAGCCGGTCGTACACCAGAATCTGGAAGAGGCTTTCGTCGGACAGGACCACCTCGTCCCGCACCGGGTCCACGGCCACCGCGCTATAGGAGGCGTACTGGTCCTTGATCACCCGCAGCGGCGGCCGCCGCCGGACGGCTTCCCGCTCTGCGGCGCGGTCGGCGCTGTTTTCGGCGGCGCTTTGCAGGGATGCGTTGAGGGAAAAGGAAGCGCTGGCGGGGACCCATTCGCACAGCGGAGAGTTTTCCGGAGGCAGAGATTC
>DATMAF010000102.1:0-3250 GCA_035560315.1 Terriglobia bacterium
GGCGCGCGCCTCGATCTCATTCGTGAGCGACTCGACGAAGTAGGAGCCGGCCAGCGGATCGACGGTGTTGACGACGCCGGTTTCGTAAGCGATGACCTGCTGCGTCCGCAGCGCCAGCAGCGCTGCTTCCTCCGTGGGTAGGCCCAACGCCTCGTCCTTGGCGTTGGTGTGCAGCGACTGCGTTCCACCCAGCACCGCTGAGAGCGCCTGGATCGTCGTGCGCACCACGTTCACGTCCGGCTGTTGCGCGGTCAGTGTCGATCCCGCCGTCTGGGCGTGAAAGCGCAGCATCTGCGCGCGCGGTTCCTCCAGGTGGAACCGTTCCTTCACGAGGCGCGCCCACAGCCTCCGCGCGGCCCGGAATTTGGCGGCCTCCTCAAAGAATCCGTTCTGCGCGTTGAAGAAAAAAGAAATCTGCGGGGCGATGCGCGCCGGCGGCAGGCCCGCTTTCTGAGCCGCTTCCAGGTACGCGATGGCGTTGGCGAGCGTGAAGGCCACCTCCTGCACCGCTGTCGATCCGGCTTCGCGAATGTGGTAGCCGCTGACGGAGATGACGTTCCACTGCGGCATCTCTTCGGCGCACCAGGCAAACAGGTCCGTCACCAGCCGCAGCGAAGGGCCGGGAGGATAGATGTAAGTGCCCCGGGCGATGTATTCCTTCAGAATGTCGTTTTGCACGGTGCCCGCCAGTTTGCGCACCTCCGCCCCCTGCCGGCGGGCAAGCGCGACATACATGGCGAGCAGGATCGGGGCGGTGGCATTAATGGTCATGGAGGTGGAAATGTCGCCCAGCGGTATGCCGTCGAATAACCGCTCCATATCGCGGAGGCTGTTGATGGCGACGCCCACCTTGCCCACCTCGCCCGCCGCCAGCGGGTGGTCGGAGTCGAGGCCGAGCTGGGTGGGCAGATCAAATGCCACCGAGAGGCCTTTCTGTCCTTGGCTTAGCAGATAGCGGTAGCGGCGGTTGGATTCCGCGGCGTCGCCGTAGCCGGCGTACTGCCGCATGGTCCAGAGCCGGTCGCGGTACATCCGGGGATAAATCCCGCGGGTAAAAGGGAACTCGCCGGGCAGTCCCAGATCGCGCGTTTCCGAGAAACCGGGAAGGTCGGTGGGGCGATACACGGGCCGAATCACCAGTTCCTGGCTGGAAGAGGCGAGCGGCCGGCGCCCGCTTTCTTGGCCGGATTCCGGCTTGGATGCCTTGTTGTCTGAGTGGTTCGACACAGTGGGCGCTCCCGGCTGGTTACCGAATTCGACGGGCCCGGAAAAAGGAGTACACTCCGAAGCCGCCCATCATCAGGACGAAGGCCACCGCCAGCACAAATTCCCAAGGGGCCGCCCCCGCTTGGTAGGCGTTCCATTCTTTCCACGCCGAGAGGCCCCCCAAGGCTGCGAGCCCCAGGAATACGGCGCCGGTGACTTCCAGCCAAAGCCGGTGCAGGATGCGCGCCGCTCGGCGCAGGAATTTCCAAAGATGTTCCAACAGCAGCGACACAGCGGCCGGCACAGCCTCCTCTCGGGCTCCAATGGTATGCTATTCCAGAAGGGAATCCAACGAAAGCGCTGGCGCAAGGAAAGCATCCCGATGAAGGCCCAGCCGACAAAGCCCTTCCTGGTGGTTGGGCGGCGGGCGGAGCGCCATCCGGCGGCCACCTTCCAATGCCGGAATGCCGCCGGGGGCATTTGCGTGTATAGTAGAGGGAACTCGTAGCCTGTGGCGCGGCCGGCGTTGACGCCTTGCCCGGGGTTCAAGCAGATGGTCTTTGGATTTTTCAAGAATTGGACGCGCAGGAAGCATGAGAAGAGGACGTCTCCCCGTGCCGGCGCTCCTGCCGAGAAAGGCGCCCCGGCGGGAGTGAAATCTCCTCCCGGAGCGGCCAAACCCCAGCCCCCCAAACCGGTGGTTACGGAAACCGAAGAACCTGGCTTCCGAATCGGGCAGACGGTGCGGGTGCCCGGCCTGGGGGATTTCACGGTTCATGACACCAAGGGCGGCAAGGGCAAGAGCGGCATGGGGCTGGTCTACATTGTGCTCGATGTCAGCACCATGACGCCGTACGCCGTGAAAACCTTCCAGAAATGGTGCCTGGACACGCCGGAACTGGTGCAGCGCTTCCTGCGCGAGGCGGAGACCTGGATCCGCCTGGAGCAGCACCGCAATATCGTGCGGGCGTTTTACGTCGCCACCATTCAGGGGCAGCCGCATGTATTTCTGGAGTACGTGGCCGGATCGGATTTGCGGCGGAAGCTCGCCCGGGGGGCGCTGCCGATCGACGTCGCGCTCCGCTACGCCATCCAGTTCTGCCGCGGCATGGCTCACGCCAATCAGAAAGTCCCCGGCCTGGTGCACCGCGACATCAAGCCGGAAAATTGCATGTTCACTCCGGATGACGTTCTGAAGGTGACCGACTTCGGGCTGGTGAAGGTGTTGGCCAACTCCGAGGCCCTGCCGCAGAACCTGCCCGGAGCGGAGGAAGAAGCCGAGGAACTGCAATCGCGCTTCTTTCGCACCAAGGTCGGCGAGATGGGCGTCGGCACCATGCCCTACATGGCGCCGGAGCAGTTCACCGATTTCGCCAATGTGACCGCCGCCGCCGACGTCTACTCGTTCGGGATCATGCTCTACGAGATGCTGGTCGGCAAGCGGCCGTTCAAAGCCCGCAAGCCGGAGGACTTCTACTATCAGCACTTGAAGGTTACGCCGCTCGACCCCGCGACCGTGCGTCCCGAGGTGCCCAGCCTGCTCTCGCGCCTGGTCATGCGCTGCATCGCCAAGGATCCCAAGGAACGCTACCAGGATTTTGTTTCCCTGGAGCGCGACCTGGCCTCGATTCTGAAGAGCGAATATGGCGAGGAGGTGCCCGAAGCGGCCAAGGAAGAGCTGGCGGCCTGGGAAATCGTCAATAAAGGGGCGGCACTGAGCAACCTGGGCCGCAACAAGGAAGCGCTGCGGTACTTCGATGAAGCGTTGCAAATCCTGCCCACCTTTGATGCCGCCTGGCTGAACAAGGGCGTGGTGCTGGCCAAAATGGGGCGCGAAGAGGAAGCGCTGGCCTGCTATGCCAAGGCGCTGGAGATCAACCCGAAGTCTGCCGACGCCTGGTACAACCGCGCTCTGGCGTATCAGAACCAGGGAAATCTGGAGGAAGCCCTGAAGTGCTATGACAAGGCCCTGGAACTGAATCAGCTGTTCGAGGCCGCCTGGCTGAACAAGGGAGTGATTTTGCGGCGACTGCGCCGCCCCAAA
>DATMAF010000103.1:0-2175 GCA_035560315.1 Terriglobia bacterium
GGTGTTTCTCGCAGCCGAGAGGTACCGCCACGAAGTGGTTGCTGGCGACACGCCGGCGTCGGTTGCTGCGGCGCTGGCTTCGCAGCTAAACGCCGACTCCTACGTATCCGCTTCGGCTTCCGGCGCGGAGATCCATCTGGAGTTCGCCCCCGAGGCCGGAGGCTTGCAGCTCGACGCCGGAGGAGCGACATCACTGCCCGCCACCATCACCGTCAGGGGCACCCCCCGCGTCGGCGTGATGGTGGCCGCCACACTGGGGACCACCCGGCATGACTACCGGGTCAAGAATGGCGATACGACGGAGTCCATCGCTTCTGCGCTGGCTTCTTTATTGAATGCCGACACGCAGGCCGATGCTACCGCGGACGGTTCCACCATCAACGTAACCCTGGCGAGCGGGCAAACCAGCGTCAGCCTGTCGGTGGAGGTCAGTGTTCCGCTCTCGGCCACGGTGACAGCTCCGGCCGGGCTGCGGGCCATCACCCCTGCGCAGCACTTTACGCCCGGCATCGCCACGGCCAGTAATGACGTACGCGCCGCGCTGGGCGAGACCTTGCCCGTGGTTCCCGGCACCATCGCCCTGGCGGGCACCGTCGAGCCGGGCCAGACGCTCACCGTAACGCTGGCCGACGTGCCGTATGCCTATACCACAGTGGAGGGCGACACGCTGCAAACGGTTGCAACCCGCATCGCAGAAGTGATCAGCGCCGACCCCAACGTTGCCGCCACTGCCAATACTTCGAGTGCCGCCAACCCCACCATCAGCCTCACGCTGAAAGACCCGAATTTCTCGACGCCGGTTGGATTCCTGACTACGGTCACACCCGCGGATGCCACGCTGTTTGCGCTGTCAACCAGCGCGGAAACCACCGAGTCCACTCAGGTCGCTGTGAGCTTCGCCGGGCCGGTGAAGGGATTCGCGGGACTCTATCAGGTCAACTTCACTGTGCCTACCGACGCGCCGGACAATCCTGCGACCAAGCTGACCATCTTTCAGAATTTGATTGTTTTCGGGTCGGTCACGCAATTCGACATCTTCAGCAACCGCGTGACGTTCCCCGTAAAGAAAGAATAGTGAAGACGGGCTAGCGGGCTTTGGCGCGCGACGCCTGGCGGTCGTAGCTGGCGTCGATGCGGCTCTTCATTCCGCCGCGAACGTTAAACTCCCCGCTCACGGTGGCCCAGACCGGCCGGCAGGCCCTCACGACGTCATTCAGGATGCGGTTGACGGCATTTTCGTAGAAGATGCCCAGGTTGCGATAGCCCAGCAGATAGTATTTCAGCGACTTGAGCTCAATGCAGAGCTTGTCCGGCAGATAGCGGATCGTGATGGTGCCGAAGTCGGGCAGGCCCGTCTTTGGACAGATGGAAGTGTATTCCGGGACGGTAATCGTAATCTCGTAGTTCGCAAATTGATTGGGCCAGGTGGCCAGGGCGGGGAGTTTCGCATCCAGGCCCGAGCGGGCATGAGCGGCAGTATAGGTTTTCATTTCCTTTCTCATTTGCGTGGCGTGCGGCTCGCTTCCCATAGCTCCCAATACAGCAGACCCGTCAGCGTCTTGGCGTCAACAATATCACCGGCGCGCACCATGCGCAGCAACTGCGGCACCGAGAACAGTTGCACGGCGATGCGCTCGTCGGCTTCGAGCCGAGGAACGCCGGGCTGCACGTCCTCGGCCAGGAAGAGCGTCATCCGCTCGGCGATGAGGCCAGGGCTCGGGTAGAACGCGATCAGCTTGCGCCAGCGTGACGAGCGATAGCCGGTCTCCTCTGCGAGCTCGCGACGAGCGGTCTGGAGCGGCGTCTCCCCATTATCCACGGTGCCGGCTGGCAGCTCCCACAGTTCCCTGCCTGCGGCCAGTCGGTATTGCCGGACCAGCACAATCCGGCCCTCCACCGTGCGCGGCAAGATCACAGCAGAGCCCGGATGATGCACCAGGTCCCGGACGATACTCATGCCGCCCGGCTCCACGACCCGATGCCGCCAGACGGAAAATACGGGCCCCTCGTAGAGCCGCCGGGCCGTGCCATGCTGTTTTGCCTTGATCACTCCAGTCAGCACTCCCCCCCGGGTTGCGCAGGCGGCGAGCGCGAATTATAACATGCTGCTATACTCATTCGCAGGAGCCTCAGGCCAGACGGCATGAAGGAATCGCACAAAACCGAGCCGCGCGG
>DATMAF010000104.1:0-4523 GCA_035560315.1 Terriglobia bacterium
ACCGATGAAGAGGGGCGCTTTCCCGCCTCAGACGCCTCCTTCACCGACCATGTGGTCAATGCCCGGATCAACTACAACTTCTCCAATAGCTGGCTCACCAGCACCACCATCCAGTACAACAATACGGACAACTTCCTGGGATTCAACTTCCGCCTCAACTACATCTTCCGGCCGGGGGATGATTTTTTCCTGATTTACAACGAGGGCCGCACGGGCGAGGACCCCTTTACCGGCAACCGGGAGCGCCGCCACCACGACCGCACGCTCCAGGCGAAGTTCACCTACTCGTTCGATTTTTGAATCCAAAAAGAGGGCAATCGATTTCTTCTGTATGCCCGGAGATTCTTGTTCGCACTCGCTGGCTGCTGGTTCTGACCTCCGGGCCTTCGTTGCGTCGCACCCATTCCAGGACTGGGTTGACTCTAACAGATGGCGGTGAGGGTGGGATTCGAACCCACGGACCCCTTACGAGGTCAACGGTTTTCGAGACCGCCCGATTCAACCACTCTCGCACCTCACCGCTGCTCTTCGTAGATTAGCAGCACCGCCGGCGCATCTCAACCGGCGGCGGCCCGGCGCATCGGCGGGAAGAGGCGTTCCGGGTCGTGGAATTGCGGTCGCCCTGTCCTGGATTCTGTTGTAGAGTAGCTACACGGCGGCGGTTTCCGGCTGCGGAATGCTTGGGTCCGGGAATGTCCCGCGCCAACCGCGGAGGGCTGAGCGATGCACGAGACCATGCGCAGGTTGCTGATCGTTGTCTGGATGTTTTCGGCGGCAGGGTTGCTGGCCGCTGCCACGGAGCAGGAGGAGCGGCTGGAGGCTTCCGTCAAGGTGCTGCAAGCCATCCTGGACACGCCCGACAAAGGCATCCCCAAGGAACTGCTCGACAAGTGCGAGTGCCTGGCCATCATTCCGAGCGTGAAGAAGTTTGCCTTTGGGTTCGGAGGCCGCTACGGAGCCGGCTTCGTGCTCTGCCGGAAGAATTTCGGCCGCGGGCCCTGGGGGGCTCCTTCCGCCTTCACCCTGGGGGGCGGCAGCGTGGGATTTCAGTTGGGATTCTCGGCCACCGATTTTGTCTTGCTGTTTATGAACCACGCCGGCGTGGAGAAGCTGCTGCAAGATAAGTTCACGCTCGGCGCCGATGCCTCCGTGGCGGGCGGGCCGGTGGGTCGCACCGCCTCGGCGGCTACGGATGCGCAGCTCACGGCGCAAATCCTTTCCTATTCGCGCAGCAAGGGACTGTTTGCGGGCGTCGCGCTGGAAGGCGCCGTCCTGCGCCCTTCCGGCGACGGCAATAAGGAACTCTACGGCCGGCCGGTGTCCCCCAAGGAGATCCTGATCGCCGGGACCGTGGCTCCGCCGCCGGCGGCCGAGCCGCTCATCCGCTTGCTTTCCGGCCAGGGAACGCCAGTTCCAGCGGCATCCGCGGCGGCGAGCGCCGCGCCTCCCGCCCCGCACCGCACCGGGCCGGCTTCCATTTCGGGCGTCGTTCGCGACACCACCGGGGCGGTGATCCCGGACGCGGTCATCACCGTGACCAATACCGCCACCAACGCCAGCCGCTGGGTCACCACGAACGCCCAGGGAGCTTATTCCGTTTCCGGACTGCCGGCCGGCGTTTACCTGATCAACGCGCGCGCGAGCGGAATGAAACCGATTACCACCACCGGCATTCCGGTGGAGGCCGGAGCGGATCAGGCTGTTGATTTCCAGTTGGAGAGCGGGCCATAGCGCGTCGCTGGAATGTCTCCAGCCGCTCAGCGCGGGAAGCAACGATGCCGGCCTGCGAGTCTGTAACCGCCGGGGGACTGTTGCTCGGAGTGGGGCTCTTGCTGCTGTTGCGTTCCTCCCACGAAAGCCACCAGGCCCGGCTGCTGGCCAAGCTGCCGGTCAGCCCCTGTGGCCGGGTGCGGGAGGGGCTGGTCCTCGCCTCGGGGCGGGCTGTCAGCTCCGCCAGCCTCAGCAGTCTGGTTCTGGGACTTCCCTGCATCATTTCCGAGTGCACGCTGGAGGCGTATTGGGGTCCCGGCAGGAAAGAAGGCTGGAAGGCCGTTGCCAGAAGCCGCGAAGCGGTCCCGTTTTACATTGAAGACGCGACGGGACGCACCTGGGTCGACCCTGCCGATGCGGAATGGTGGCTCCTGCCGGACGTGGAGTATTCTGCCGGCAAGCGATGGAAGCCAACAGCGGGCCACCTGGTGAAGTTCGGCGGAACGGAGCTGACGGCGGAACTGCTGGAGCAGCGCGCGCGGCAATGCTGTGAACGGCAGAATGCCGATGCGGGAAAACGGCGGTTGCGCTTCCGCGAACGAAACGTGATGGCCGGGGACACGGTCACCGTGCTCGGCCCCGCCTATGCCGCCCCAGCGGGACATACGGGAGCGGCCGAGGTGAGGATTCACCGTGTCCATCCCGGGGATCCCTTCGTGATTGGCGACGGTCCGCCGGCCGCCGTCGCCGCGCGGATGCGCAAACAGGCGGGCTGGATTCGCGGCGCCGGGCTCGGGTGCATGGCTCTCGGCGCCGCCCTGGTCATCCACTGTTATGTCTGAGGCCGGCAGCGCCCCGGCGGCGATGGAGCGGGCGGCTGCTAGCCCTGGGGCGGAATGTTCTGATTCCCGCGGAAAAAGTTGTCCGGATCGTACTTGGCCTTGATGGCGACGAGCCGCCCGTAGCTGTTGCGATAGGCTCCTTTGACCGGTTCGACTCCTTCCTCCATCATAAAATTCACGTAGGCCGCGCCCACGGAGTGCGACCGCATGGCTTGCCAGTAGTTTCGCGCCCACGCCACCAGCAGGTCCTTGTTGGCCGGGTCCGGGTCCACGCCGACGATGACCTGAGCCCAGACGGCGTCGCGGTAGCTCCAAGGCGTATCCTCGGTTCCCACACGCGCGGCCGCCCCGTTGATGGGATACAGGTGCATGGTGGAGTGCAGGGTGGGCAGCTTCTCCCCATGCTCGATGTTGACGCGGATGGACTGCTCGCTCAGCGTCTTCAGGAAGTGGGCCCTCCAATACCACTGCAACCCCGCCGGATAGAGGGCGTCGAACATGCTTTGCAGCGCCGGAAAGGGCAGGGGTCCAACCTGCTCGAAGGCCGGCTGCAAAAACTCCCGCGCCGGTTTCAGCGCTTGCGCCGCTTTGCGCGGGCCGCCGCAGTGGCACCAGACAATCCCGCACATCTTGCGCCGGTGCAGGCGTTCCGGGAATGCCGGAACGGGAGGAACCGTCAGGAAGGCGAAGAAGCCGTTCAGCTCCTCGGGGGCCTGGGTGATGAACTCGCGATAGCATTTCAGAACGGTCTCCGCGTGATCCATCTCCCACAGCATCGGGCCGGCATGAACCGTCTCGACCGGATGGGCGCGGAACTCGAACGAGGTGACCACGCCGAAGTTGCCGCCGCCGCGAATCGCCCAAAACAGGTCCGGGTGTTCCTTCGTGCTGGCGGTGACGAACCGCCCGTCGGCGAGCACCAGGTCGGCCGAGAGCAGGTTGTCAATGGTCAATCTGTACTTGCGCGTCAGGTGTCCGATGCCGCCGCCCAGGGTTAATCCGGCGACGCCCGTGGTCGATATGGTGCCGGAGGGCACCGCCAGTCCGAACGAGTGGGTGGCGTGGTCCACTTCATTCCAGACGCAGCCTCCTGCGACCCGCACCCGCTTGGCTTTCGGATCGACGCGCACAGACCGCAGGGGCGTCAGATCGATCACCAGCGCGTCGTCGCATACGCCCAGCCCGCCGGCATTGTGGCCGCCGCCGCGTATGGAGGTGAGCCAGTAGTTCTGCCGGCCGAATTCGACGGCTGCCCGGACATCCCCGCGTCCGTGCAGCGCGCGATCCACCCCGGCCGCTTGTGAATCATGCCGTTATAGACCTTGCGCGCTTCTTCGTAGCGGAGGTCCGCCGGGCCAATCAGCGGGCCTCGCAATTTCCTTTGCAGTTATTCCACCTGGAGTTGTTCCGACACACACGCCCCTGCCCTTGGGTTTTCGTGCCTCTTAACGTATCGTTAGCGGAAATGGAATTCAAAAAGACGGCCAATTTGTTGCTGGGCCGGTTTTCCTCCTATAATGCCGGAATGGAATCGGAACAGCTGCGCGCCGCGCAGGCGCCGCTCAAGGCGCGCTACAAGGAAGAGCCAGCCGCTGCCGTGGTTACGTTGCGGGCGCGCGGCCGGCTGGACGACCACCGCATTGCCTGCCACGTCGAAAGCGGTCGCGCGCTGATCGCCGCCGGACTGCATCCGGCGACCGGCGGAGACGGCACCTGCGTCTGCTCCGGCGACCTGCTGCTGGAGGCACTGGTGGCCTGCGCCGGCACCACGATGAAAGCGGTTGCCACGGCGCTGAGCATTCCGCTCAGGAACGCCACTGTGCTGGCCGAAGGCGACCTGGATTTTCGCGGCACGCTCGGCGTTTCCAAGGAAGCGCCGGTGGGCTTCCGGGCGATTCGATTGCAATTCGACCTGGAAACGGAGGCCCCGCCGGAGCAGGTGGCCAAGCTGGTGGAGCTCACCGAACGCTA
>DATMAF010000105.1:0-5640 GCA_035560315.1 Terriglobia bacterium
AAAGATTGCCGCGTTGATCGTTTGGATGTTTCCTGTCGTCGTCATAGCCCTCCACGGCACAGCCGCTGCCCAGGACGTGGAGCATCGCCCGTGGAGTGAACTGCTGATCGTGGTGGGCAAGCGCGTGTCGGTGTCGCTGCCGGACGGCGCGTACCTGGAGGGGACGGCGCTGGGCGTCTCGCACGATGCCTTGCAGATGGATGCCAAGAAGAGCACTCGTCCCGACCGGTATCCTCTCGGCGCGGTGAGCATTCCCCGTCCGATGATCTCCCTGATTCAGGTGTGGAATCGCAGGAGCAGCAAGACGCCCGCGGCGGCGCTCATCATCGGGGCGGCCACTTCCGCCCGCGGCCTGCTGGGATTCGGCGGCTTCCTGGGGCGGATTGATGGCTACGGCGGATTGGCGGCAACTACCGCCGCCACCCTGGGCGGGGCGATTCTTGGCGCTGTGATCAGCAAGAAGATGGACACGGAGGAGGTTCCAACGCTCATCCGGATACTCCCGGATCCCCCTCCCCTTCCCTCCCCTGCGCCGGGAACCCCCGTTGCCATGGCGGAGCCGCAGCGCATGGCGTCGGCCTCAGGAGCCGGCCGCGGAGTTTCCCAGGAAGAGGCTCCCCTGGAGTACCACACGCCCACGCTGAGCGGCAAACGGCTGATCCGCCGGCGGCCCAAGCAAAATCCGCCTGCGGAACAGTGGTTCGTCACCCCGCGCCGATCGCGGAATCAATGGGCGTTCTAGCGTCCTGGCTCAGGGAGCGACGGCAATGGTCACTGGGTTGCTGGCGACTCCGTTGCTGGTCAGCACCAACGGCACTTCGCCCGGCGGCAGGCCGGCGGGTACCGCGATGTTGACCTGGTAGAGCCCGACGAAGAAGGGCGCCAGGCCGGCGAAATGGACCGTCGCCGGCAGGCCTCCGAGCGTGGCCGAAGGCTGGAAGGTGACGATGGAAAGCGGAGTGGAGCCGGCGGCATCGCCGGTCTCCACGGCGGGGACCGTCGGTCCCAGCCCGTTCACGTAAACTTCCAGGATTTCTCCCGGCCGGGCGGGGTCGCTGGGGCTGACTGCGGTGTGCGTCGCGGAATGCAGCACCGCCCCGCGGCCGGTTCCGGCTTGATTGACGGCGAAGATGCCAGGGCTGGTGGTGGCCAGCGGGAGTGGAAACAAGGCCCCCGCGGCTCCGTTCACGATCACCTGCGCGGTGGTGAGCGCGCGGCCTGCTTCCTCCTGGGGCACCTGCGCGTTGATCTGGGTGGGCGAGACAAACAGCAGCGGCGCCTCCCGCCCGCCGATCAATACCGTGGTCCCCGCCAGCGAGCCGGGCAGAGGAACGGAGGCCGCCGCGGCCGTGCCCCCGCTGGTCAGTTGGGTTCCAAAAATTGAGATCAGGCTTCCGGGCGCCACCCGCGACGGCCCGGAGACCAGGCTGGCCGCGTTGACGATGCCGTTGGTGTTGATGGTCGGAAGCAGGAAATTCCCCCAGTAGGGGAGCGACAGGGTTCTGCCCGTGTTCGCGCTGCGCAGGACCAGCGCGCCCTCCACCACGCCGACGACCGGCTGCGGCGATACGGCCTGGATGGAAACCGTGAGGGCCGTGCCGGGCGGCATGGAAAACGTCGCCGGCGTCGCCGTGAGCGTCACGGCCGCGCTCCCGGCAGCGGAGATTTGCGTCAGAGTGAAGGTGTCCGTGGTGGGCGAGACATTCTGCACGCTGATCTGGAAGGAGAGATCCACGCTGCTGCCCGGGGCGTTGTTTCCGAAGCTGAAGGACACCGGAGCGATGGTCGCGGGGCTGGCCAGGGCCGCCGCCACATCCAGCCGCCCGTTGCCGGAAGCGAGCGCCCCGGCCAGCCCTCCCCTCAATGGCTTCACCACCTCCCCCACGGCCGTATTCACCAGCGCGGACTTGATCTGCGAGGGCGTGAAGCCGGGATTGGCTTGCTTGATGAGAGCGGCGGCGCCGGCCACCATCGGCGCGGAGAAGCTGGTTCCCTCGGCGGTGCCGAAGCCGGAGGCGCTGTACTGCGATCCGGCGGGAAAGTTCCGTTGTTCCGCGCTGTAGAGGTCGGTTCCGGGAGCCACCAGGTCCGGCTTGATCCCGAAATCGGTGGAGGGGCCGGCGGCGGAAAAATCGGCCATGCGGTCGGGCTCAGTGGGGACGGGCTGCGGCTGCGCGCCCAGCCGGCCCAGCACGCCTGACCCAGCGGCCGCCAAAAAGCTCGCCAGGGCCGTCCCCTCGGTGTTGCCGATCATCACGGCGGGAATCTGGTTGGCGGCGCCGACATCCATGGGGAAGGCGGACTGCTGGAACAGGTGGTTGTAAACGATCACCGAAAGGGCCCCGGCCCGGGCGGCGTTGAGAATCTTGGTCTCGAACAAGCACCCGCCCCGGCGGATGAGGACCAGCTTGCCGGTCAATGTGCCCGCCGGAAGCGAACCGCACGCCAGCCCGGACGGATCCAGGACGCCGACGTCCGCCAGCGGCGCAGGCCCCACATCCGTAGCCATCGCGAACCCGTTGCCAGCGACGGCGGCGATCCGTTGCAGTTCCTGCGGCACGGGGACCGGCGCGGAGACCGTCAACGGAATAGCAAGCACGCGCGAATTGGTGGTGGAGCCGACCGTGATGGCCTCCGGGGCGGTGCCGGGGCTGGTGATGGTGGCCGGTCCCGGACCCGTGTTGCCGGCGGCGACCACCACCGTGACGCCGGCGCTCACGGCCGCGGCCACGGCCTGCGCCAGCGGGTCCTGACTGGGCGGCGCTTTGATATTCGCTCCCAGGCTCAGGTTGATGATGTCCATGCCGTCTTTGGTGGCGTCGTCGATGGCCTTGATGATGGCTTCCAGCGAAGCGCTGTCATTGAAGCCGGGCGTGCCGAACACTTTGTAGCTCCCCAGAAACGCCTTGGGCGCGACACCGGCAATGTTGGCCAGCGGGCCTTGGACCCGCCGCCCGGCGGCGATCCCGGCGACAAAGGTTCCATGCCCGTCGCGGTCCAGCGCATCGCAATGGAGGTCCGGATTCGGAAGCAGGCGGACATAGTTGCGCGCCACGATGACCTTGGAGTTGGTCAGCAACCGGTCGGAATTCAGGCACAGCGAGGTCGAGGGCGTAAACAGCGGGAAGCCCGGGGGCGGGCTGAGCGAGGGATCCTCGAACATGGGATGGGTGATGTCGATCCCGGTGTCGATGATCCCGATCTTGATGCCGGCGCCGGCATTGGCTTCCCCGCCGATGCGCTCCTCCGCCCACGCTGCGGGAAGCCGGACCAGCGAGCCGGCCGCGTCCAGCGCCTTCTGATACGGCACCGACGGAAAGACGGCGGCGACTTCGGGAAGCTGTGCGATGGCCGCCACATCCTGCGGCCGCAGGCGAACGGCCAGGCCGTTGAAAACCGTGTCCATTTGCTCGCGCACCTCGGCGTCCGGCCACAGCGCCAGCCGCTGCCGCAGAGCCCCCTGGCGCGCCAGCAACAGCGCGCGGTAACGCGCCGCCTCTTCCGCGTGGAGATTCAGACGGCGCAGCGGGCGGGGAGCCAGACGGCGCACATGCTCAATCACGGCGTCATCCCGCAGGCGAAGGAGATAGGAACGAGGCTGCTGCTGGGCGGCGAGGTGCTGGAACGAATAGGCTCCTCCCAGCAGCGCCGCCAGGGCGCACACCACCAGCGCGGCGGCCGCGATGCTCCGCCGCCGCATGGCTCCCGCCCCTGTGATCGCCCGCCGCATTCCGGCGCTTAGCCACCTCCCGCAACTGTTCCGCACCGCCCTGAATGCCAGCCTCTATTTTGAGTCAGAAGCCGGCGGCGCGCCAGGGGAACGCGCTCTCTCGGTTACAGAACTGAAAACCCCGCAACGCAGCGCTCGTTTGGCGCGTCGTAGAAAAAGCAGGCCGGCGCCGGGAAGAATCAGGGATAATGAGGGCCGGCCGTGGATGGGCGGGTTTCGCGTCGCGGTCTCTGAGGAGAGAAGCATTGTCGCATTCAACGTGGTGGAAGCAATCCGGCCGGCTGGCCGGGCTGGCCCTGGCGTGCGCCGGGGCGATCTCCGGCAGCTGGGCCCAGAGGACGTCGCAGCACGCAGCGGGCACGCACGGGCAAAAGACCATTCGCGCCCGGGCGATCGAGCAGCCCTTGCAGGTGGACGGCCGGCTGGAGGAGCCGGTTTGGGAAACCGCGCCGGTGTCGCTGGGATTCGTGCAGCGCGACCCGCAGGAAGGACAGCCCTCCTCGGAACGCACGGAGTTCCGGGTGCTCTATTCGCCCACCACCCTGTACGTGGGCGTGATCTGCTATGACAGCGACGCAGCCGGCATCCTGGCGCGCGAACGGCGCCGCGACAATCCGCTCGACAATGACGATATCGTGTCCATCATGCTCGACACCTTCCACGACCACCGCAACTCGTTTCTGTTCCGCACCAACCCGCTCGGAACCCAGTACGACGCGCTGGTTACCGACGAAGGGCGCAACACGAACGCCAACTGGGACGAGAAGTGGGAGGTGGCCACTTCCCGCAATGCGGCGGGATGGATTGCGGAATTCGCCATTCCCTTTAAGACGCTGCGGGTGGAGGAATCTGAGAGCGAGCAGATCTGGGGACTGGACATCGAGCGGGTGATTCGCCGCAAGAATGAGTTCGCCTACTGGAATAACTATCGCCGCGGATTCAACCTGGAGAACGCCTCGCAGGCGGGGCATCTGACCGGGCTCGAAGGCGTGCAGGCGGGCTTGCGATGGCGCGTGAAGCCCTACCTGCTTGGCGGATTTTCGCAAACCACGGACCGCGCCCGCAGCCCCCTGTGCCATGACCGCAGCGAATCGCTTTCCACCGCCGGACCGGCCACCTGCAATGGGTCGGATGTCGGCATCGAAGTCATCAAGTACCGCCTGACGCCGAGCCTGACGATGGACCTGACCGCCAACACCGATTTTGCGCAGACGGAAGTGGACGACCAGCAGGTGAATCTCGACCGCTTCTCGCTCTTTTTCCCCGAAAAACGAGAATTTTTCCAGGAAGGCGCGGGAATCTACGAGTTCGGCATCGCCACCGGGGAAGGTGCTCCGTTGCTGCGGCTGTTCCACAGCCGCCAGATCGGCCTGTTTCGCGGGCAGCCCGTGCCCATTGTCGGCGGCGGCCGCATCACCGGCCGCATCGCCGGGATGACCGTCGGGATGCTCAATATGCAGACCGAAGCTGTGCACCGGCTGGGCGTTCCCGCCAGCAACTACAGCGTGCTGCGCCTGAAGCGGGACGTGCTGGAACGGTCCTCCGTCGGCGGATTCTTTATCAACCGCGAAACCGGCGGCGGCCTCCCTGCGGCGAGCAAAGGAAACGATTACAACCGCGTGTTCGGCGTGGATTCCAATTTTGTGTTTTTCCGCTACCTGACGATCAGCGGCATGGTAAGCCAGGCGGTGGCGCCGGGAGTGAAGGGCGATAACCTGGCGACCTCCGGCGGGGTGTCGTGGCTGAGCGATTTCCTGGATGCGTCGCTGACGTGGCTGACCGTGGATAAAAATTTCCGGGACGATCTGGGATATGTCCCGCGCAAAAATCAGCGGCGGTTCATGCCCCGGATCGGATTGCAGCCCCGCCCTCACAATCATCCGCTGTTCCGGCAACTGGTCGTTCGCTGG
>DATMAF010000106.1:0-8056 GCA_035560315.1 Terriglobia bacterium
CGAATCCCGGACAAAATTCCAGGCCGCCGCTTGCCGGCGCGGAGGGGCTGGGGCGGGGGCCGTAGCGGCCTCCAGCATCTGCTCAATGGGAGTGATCCCGGCGATCGGTTCCTTGATGAACTGAAAGGTCATGGAGACCGCGCCGATCAGCCGCCCCTCCACATACACCGGGCTGCCGCTCATGCCCGCCAGCACCCCGGTCTGTTCCAGCGGCCCGCCGGACAGCCGCGCCATGATAAGGCTCTGGCGCGGTGTTACGTTGCGCAGCACTCCCAGGATTTCTGCTTGAAACTCTTCGATTTGCTCGCCCGTGAAAACCGTCTTGCCAACCCCCCGCATCCCCGCCCGCACTTCCGAGAGCGGCATGATGGGGGTGGACAACCCCCTTCCGGGGGAAGCCGGGAACTCTTGCGCAGAGGGCGCCACGGACGCCGCCAGCAGGGCGGCGACGCAGAACAAAGCAGTTCCCGCCCGCCGGCGGGGCGCTCTGGCAAAGGCGCTCAAGATCATTACCCCTGCTGCTGCGGCGCTACTGCATTCATGATAGTAAAGTGGCCCGGAAGCGTCAAGAAAGGGATGGAGGTGGGGATCGCTCCGGGTGACGGAGCGGAAGCTATCGGAGCGGGAAGAGAGTGCCTTCCGGGCAGGGGCGGACAGCGCATTGCTCCAGTTGCGGGTAGCGTTCCAGCAGCAAAGCGGGGACGCGCACGGGCCGGCCTTCCATCCGGGACCGCAACTGCATGGCGTTGGCGACGGCCTTGCCCTGGTAGTGGTTGTTGAGTATGACGTAGGTCTCCTGGGAGCGTTCCGCGATGGAGGCGATGCGCCGCTCCCACTCGCCCAATTCCTCGAGGCTGTACAGGTAGTCGTATCGCAAGTCCACGCCCCCGGTCTCGGCAAACCACGACTCGTAATTGCGGCCGTGCAGGCGCACATACCCCAGCGGGGCGGCGACGTTGGCGGTGGGGGCCAGCGAGCGGCCGATCACCGGTTGGTCCAGGTTGCAGAAGCCGGCTCCATACTCTTCCAGCATTTCCAGCACTTCTGGCCGGTTCCAGGAGGCGTGCCGGATCTCCACCACCAGGGGGTAACCGTGAAAGCGCAGCAACAAACCCGCCAGGTACTGCCGGTTCTCCGGGGCGTTCTTGAAAGACCAGGGGAATTGCAGCAGCAGCGCGCCCAGTTTCTGCGCCTCCAGCAGCGGCGCGATGCCGTCTTTGAACTCGCGTTCCTCGGCGGCGCTGGCGTCCCGCTCGTGGGTAAAGCGGCGGTAAAGCTTGGCCGTGAAGCGGAATCGCGGATTCACGGCGCACTTGCGGAGCCAGACCCGGCTGAGCTCGGGACGCGGCGGCCGGTAAAACGAGGAGTTAATCTCCACGACATCAAAGCTCTCCGCGATGGTCTCGAGTTCCTTGCCGCTGCCGCGCGGATAGGCCGGGTAGACCACGCCGCGCCAGTCGGCGTAGCTCCAGCCGGCCGGACCGACCCAGACGTTCGAGCGGCGGAGCGCTGGAACCGGGCTAGGCTCCTGCGGACGAAGGAGAGGGTTGGCAGGGCCCGGTTTCATGGTTCGAACTGTGGTGGCGCGCGGCATGGCCATTGATTCGCTTTTTGTTCGCTAAATCATAGCCCGGACCGCAAACCGAAGTCAATGGGAATCCGCGGGCCCCCAAGTGAATCGAAAGATACCCGCCGCGCTGGCGTCTGCGACCGCAGCGGTTTCGGCCCGCGACCCGGCCCGCCCGCGCAGGAAACACTGCCCCTCAGCGTCCGACTGGCGGTATGATGTTGGCAGGATGCTTCCAGGAAACGTGGCAGCGATGATCCCGGCCCGCCCGCGCAACTGCCCCGGCAGGGTGCTGCGGGTTTTAGCGCTGCTGGCAGCGCTGCCACATCCCGGGTCGGCGACCGCCCAGCAGCCGGAAATCGATCCGGAAAAGACGATCCGCATCACGCTGGGCAATACCGCGGCCCAGCCCCAGGAGACGGCCCTGGTTCCGGTTTATCTGACGCCACCGAAATCGCTTCGGGTGGGCCGCGTGCGATTCGCCGTGACGTTCGTGAGCGCGAACGTGCAGTTTGAGCGCGTGGAACCGGGCCCCTTCGCCGACCCCAACACCACGCGCTTCAGCGCCGCGGTGGCGGCGGAAAAGAACGAGAGCGGCACGGAAACAACCACGGCCACCGTGGAAGCGATTGGGACGGCCGAGGAGGGACTGCCCAGCGGGCTGATCGCTTATCTGGCGCTGCGGATCCGCGAAACCGCCCGGCCCGCCAAGATTACGCTGCGCACTTCGGCCGCCGAAGCCAGCCCGGCTGGCGCAACGGAGCCCTGGCCGGACGTGCGCGCCTTCGATGCCCAGCTCGAAGTGCAGGCTCCCGGATACTCCCCCACCGTGGTCTGCTTCTTTTTCTCGCACTAGCGGCGGGCGGCAGACCTGGGTTCCACCGCGCTTCAGCGGAAGCGGATACGCGGGTCCACGATCACGTAGATCATATCGGAGAGGATATTGCCCACCAGCAGCAGCACGCTGGAGATCACCAGGATGCCAAGCGCCACCGGATAGTCGCGCTGCAAGATAGAGGTGTAGCCCAGGTAGCCCATGCCGTCGATGTTGAACACCTTCTCGATCAGGAACGAACCCGCCAGGATGAGGCTGATGACGTGGCCCAAGCCGGTGGCGATGGGAATCATGGAGTTGCGCAGGGCATGCACAAAAATCACCCGCCGCTCGCTCAAGCCCTTGGCAAACGCCGTGCGCACGTAGTCCTGCCCCAGATTCTCCATCAACGAGTTTTTCATCAGAATCGTCAGTGTCGCGAACGACCCCACCATGTAGCAGAGCACCGGCAGGAACATGTAGTGCAGTTGGGCGAGGATCTTTTCGAAGAATCCCAGAGACTCCCAGTTCGGCGGGCGGAAGCCGCCCAGCGGAAAGACGTTCCAGAACGAGCCCCCGCCGAACAGCACCAGCAGGGCCGTGCCCAGCGCCCATCCCGGAATGGAATACCCCATGAAGACGACGACGCTGCTGATCCAGTCAAAGCGCGAGTTGTGCCGGATGGCTTTGTACACGCCCAGCGGGATGCAAACCAGATAGCTGAGGAAAAAACCCGTCAAACCCAGGAAGATCGAGACCGGGAAGCGCGACTTGATGACGTCCCAGACGGGGTCCTGATAGATGTAGGAGCGGCCCAGGTCGAGGTGCAGCACGTTCCACAGCCACTGCGCGTAACGCACATGGACCGGCTTGTCGAAACCGTAGTAACGCCGCATTTCCTCCAGGGCGCTCTGGGGCAGATCCACCGCGGCGCTGGCCGTGCCAACCCCGCCTTCTGATGCCACCGCCATCTTGTAGCGCATGATCTGGCGCTCGACGGGCCCGCCCGGCACAAAGTGCATGACCACAAAGACGGCCAGCGTGATGCCGAGGAAGGTGGGAATGATCAGCAGGAAGCGCCGGAGGAAATATCCGCTCATCGTCCATTACCGCGTTGCCAGCGAAGCAGTCGCCGGCCGCTTGTCGTATTCCAGCCAGTAGCGGTCCTCGACCGGGCCGACCTCCAGTTGGATGGAGGGATTGCGCATCGCTTCGGCCAGCTTGCTTTCTTTCTCCGGGTCAATCCACCACATCTGCGGGATGCCCGGGCCGGTGCCCGCGCCCATAAAGTCTCCGGTGTTGGAAAGGTAGCCGGGCGGAGTGCCGAACTTATTCCAATACAACACCCGCGAATAAGGAGCGGTCCAGTGCAGCGTGTAGTGATAGCTTCGCGCCAGGATGCCGTCGATTTCTTTGATGGCGCGGATGCGGTCTTCCACCGCAAACATCTTGCCATAATTCTCGGCCAGCTCATCGACCCGCTTATCCTTGAAGCCGGTGATGTTGTTGGTATTTTCGAGATCGGCCAGTTTGGAGATCCAGATGGTGTCGGGATGCGGGAAGATGGAACCCGCGCCCCAGCCCTGGTGCGTTACTTCAAAGCGGCGCTGATTAATGAGCTGAAACTGCGTCTCCGCGTTGACCAGCCGCAGGTTTACCGTGATGCCCACCCGGCGCAAATCCTCCTGATAGACGGTGAGGTGCGGTTCAAAGGTCTGCGACGTATAGAGCAGCTCGAACTGCAAGGGCTTTCCGTCCTTGACCAGGCGGCCTTGGCTGTCGCGGCTTTTCCATCCGGCTTCGGCCAGCAGCCGCAGGGCCTCTTCCGGATTGTATTCGTTCTTGGGGTTGTCGGGATTCTCATACGGGCCGCCCGCATAGTAAGAATTCAGCGGCTCGTACTGGTTGAACATGATTTTCTCAATCAACTTCCGGCGGTCCAGCAGGAGGGTCAGGGCTTTGCGAACCCGAAGGTCGTCAAACGGCGCCCGCCGGGTGTTGTAAGCAAACCCGGCGAAGCCGCGCGGTTCGTGGTTGTAGATTTTCCGCTTTTGGATCAGACCTCGCTTCACGTTGTCAAAATCCGTTTCCTGCACCCAGCGGCGCGCGCTGTTGACAAAATACAAATCCAGCTCGCCTTTCTTGAACATCTCAAACGCGAGATTTTCATCCCGAACCACCACGAAGCGTATCGCATCAAAATTCCCCAAACCCACATTGGCGCGGGCCTTTTCCCCCCAGTAATCGGTTCGGCGCCGCACGGTAATGGACTGCCCTTTGACGATATCCGCTTCGCGGATGATGTAGGGGCCGGAGCCGGGGAGCAGTTTGTAGTTGTATTCCTTGAGATAGCGTTCTCCAGTAACGTCCTTCAGGACGTGGGCCGGGAAAATATCCATGCCGCCAAACGCCAGGAAGTTCCGCCAGTCGAGTTGCTTCGCCTTCACGCGGACGATGTACTTGCTCTCCGCGACGGGGCGCTCCAGGCGGCCATAGAAAATCTGAAGATGCGGCGCCTGCAAGCCCTTATCCATAAGGAAATCGTAGGAAGCCACGACGTCCTGGCTGGTCACGGGCGTACCGTCGGAGAACCGGGCATTCGGATTGATGCGAAATCGAAACGTCATCTTGTCGTCGGAAATCTGCCAGTGCGTGGCCAGCGAGGGGATGTATTTCAACGTTCTGCTATCGATGCCGACCAAGGTTTCATAGGCCATGGCCACCATCGCGTAGTTGAACACCGTGTTGGATTCAGGGCCTTCGCGCCGCAGCGTTCCGGGAAAATCACCGAGGTAATACCGCAGTGTGCCGCCCTTGATGGCGCGGGGATCGCCAATCAGATCAAAGTCGGTATTGGTCTCCCAGCCTTCGCCGGTGAACCCTTTGCCGCCGAGCTCCGCCGGCACGGAGGGATCGGCCCCGGCATCGGCATCCGGGAAGACGGGGTAGTCATTTTTGTCCAGGGAGACCGGGCCGCTGGGAACCTGCAAGCGGCTGGGCTCGCCGGCGCCCGGTTCCGGAGCCGGAGTTTTGCTGCACGCCAGTAGCATTGCCAGTGCGAATCCGAGGCCCAGCCTCGCGCCAAGCTGTTTTCGGTTGTAAGCCATCGTCCCGGTCCCTCCACGGATGTTGGGAAAGCGATCCTCTCAACCACTGCTGTCAGAGATACACGTATTACACATGAGGCGGGTACAAAAAGCGAGAGGTGTTTCGCGCCGCGCCGCCAGCCGGCCTCCGGGCGGAGGCAATGGCGGAGGAAGAGGGATTCGAACCCCCGAGCGCCTTTCGACGCTAGCGGTTTTCAAGACCGCCGGTTTCAGCCACTCACCCATTCCTCCACGGCCTATTGTACAGTAAGCCGGTGCCCGCAGCGGGACGCGGCCGGAGGCTCGCGGCGCTTCCGCTACGCAAGACCGGTAACGGTAAACCGCCGCGTGGTGCCGCCGATGCGGCACTCAACGCGATGCTCCAGGCGCGGGAACGTCGCCGGCCCCGCAGCGAGGACCTGCCATCACCGGCAGCCCTGGTTTCCTCCCCCATCCGGGGAAACAGGTCTGGCTGTGAAACCATGGGGAAGCGCGCCGAGATGCGCGCTTCCCGCCACCTCCGGTTCTACTTGCTCGCCCCGGAGAAATTGTCCTGCACCTGCTCCCAGTTGATGACGTTCCACCAGGCGTCGATGTATTCCGGCCTGCGGTTCTGGTATTTGAGATAGTAAGCGTGTTCCCAAACGTCCAGGCCCAGGATGGGCTGGCCGCCGGCCGACATCAAGGGATTGTCCTGGTTGGGAGTGGAAACCAGTCCCAAGTCTCCGTCCTTTGCCACCAGCCACACCCAGCCGGAGCCGAACAGCGCACCGGCATCCGCGGTAAATTTTGCTTTGAACTCGGCGAACGAACCAAAGGATTTCTTGATGGCGTCGGCCAGCGGCCCTTTGGGTTCTCCCCCTCCGCCTTTCTTCATGACGGTCCAGAACAAGGAGTGGTTCCAGTGGCCGCCGCCGTGGTTGCGCACGGCGAGGCGAATCTCGCTCGGCACAGCCTCCAGATTCGACAGCAGCGCAGCCAGAGGTTTGGCTTGCAGGTCCGCATGCTTTTCCAGCGCTCCGTTGAGCTTCTGGACGTAGGTGTTGTGATGCTTGGTGTGATGC
The DNA here is from genome assembly GCA_035560315.1 of Terriglobia bacterium. GTDB lineage: Bacteria > Acidobacteriota > Terriglobia > 2-12-FULL-54-10 > 2-12-FULL-54-10 > DATMAF01. The sequence continues at coordinate 6,532 of DATMAF010000106.1, forward strand.
AACTCCATGGTTCTGGCGTCAATGTACGGTTCCAATGCGTCGTAGGCGTAAGGCAGTTTCGGCAGCTCGTAGGCCATCGCTATCTCCTTGTATTTTTAATAGGTTACAGAACAAAATCCTACCATGGAGGGGCCCTGCTCGCAAGCGTTGCTCCCGCCCGCCCTCCAAAAGCGAAAGGTGAAAACCCAGCATACCACCTGCTCCCGCGGGAGTATAATGAAAGCAGCCGAACTCCACCCAGGAGGCGGAGGAACCAAATTACGGGGCGCAGTTCCGGTTTGCCGGAACGGGGTACTCTCAAGCCCTAGCCCGTCAGCTAACTCCGCAGGCGAATAGGAGAGCCACCCGGCTGGGCGGCGGGTGGTCCAGGAGCTCATCCCCATGATTTCGGAGGAATCCGCGCCAGCGGCCTGCGGGGCTGCATGGTCTGCTTTCGTCTTGTGGTTCTCGTCGTTCCGATCGCTTTTCCCAGCACTCAATCCCGGTTGCCAACGCCCCGCTGCTGCGCCTGAGAAGGCAGCGGGAAGCCGATGGATTGCGCTTGCCTGGTTCCGCGAGCCAGCCCGCAAACGGCGCCAAGGAGGCAAAGCCACATGCTTCGCTTTCTGAAACGCTGCCTGGTGGGCTCGCCGCTCGAAACAAAATCGCTGCCGGAACAGCGGCTTTCCAAGAAAGCCGCCCTGCCAATTCTGGCTTCGGACAACCTTTCCTCCTCCGCCTACGCCACGGAAGAGATTGTCGTTGGTCTGCTGGCAGGCGCTTCGGCGGGCATCCTCTTCCCGCTCTACTACGCCATCCCGATCGCTCTGGCGATTGGAGGGCTCACGGCCATCGTCGCCATATCCTACGGCCAGACGCTGTATGCGTATCCCACCGGGGGCGGAGCTTACACCGTCGCCAAGGAGAATCTGGGGGCGACGCCGGCGCTGGTGGCCGGCTCGGCGCTGCTGGTGGACTACGTCCTCACCGTGGCGGTGAGCGTCGCTGCCGGAGTGGCCGCCATCACCTCTGCTTTCCCGGCGCTGTATGAGCACCGCGTCGCCCTCGCGGTGGCCACGATCCTCTTTATCCTGGTCGCAAACCTGCGGGGCGTGCGCGAATCCGCCGCGGTGTTCGCTGGTCCGGTGTATTTGTTCATCGGGTGCGCGTTCCTGCTCATCGCTGGGGGACTGTGGCAGTACTACGCGGGCGGCCGCCTGCCGCCACCTCCTGCGGCGCCGTCCCCGGCCTGGACTTATGCTTCGGTATTCCTGCTGCTGCACGCTTTCGCCTCCGGTTGCGCCGCGCTGACCGGCATTGAGGCGGTGGCCAACGGAGTCACCCTTTTCCAGTCGCCCGTTTCCCGCAATGCCGCCGCCGTTTTATATACGCTGGCGGCGCTGTTGACGGCGATGTTCCTCGGCATCACGGTCCTCACCTACCTCTATGGCATCCATCCGCAGGAAGGCCAGACCATGCTGTCGCAACTGGCCCGCGCCGTTTTTGGGACCGGCCCGCTGTATTACACCATCCAGGCAGCGACCAT
>DATMAF010000107.1:0-10303 GCA_035560315.1 Terriglobia bacterium
GCCGCCGCCGGCTCCGCCCAGTGCGTTCCCTGGATTAACTCCACCGCGCAATGAATGCTGTCCGGCCGGGCCGGCCGGAAGGGGATGCGCGTAATGGGAGCAACGCTGGTGTAGCGCCATTCTTCGTCCTGCGGCGTGGGAAAGCCGTGGTCGGCGAAGGCGTCCATGGCCTCCTGCCGCAGGGCCGACAGCCACTCCGGCTCCTGCCGCAACAGCGCCTGCTGGCGTTCGTGAAAGCTCGCCCGGTAGGCCTGTTGCTGTGGTTCGCTTTCCAAACTGGTCTGGCTCATTGGAGTCCATTCATTCCGCGGCTACGGGGTTCCCACAAGCTGCCCTTCCAGCCAGGAGTAGCCCTTCTCTTCGAGCTCCAGGGCCAGTTCCTTTCCGCCGGATTTTACGATGCGGCCATTCAGCAGCACATGGACAAAGTCCGGGACGATATAGTTCAGCAGCCGCTGATAATGGGTAACGACGATAATGGCGCGATCCTTGCTGCGCATGGCGTTGACGCTATCCGCCACAATGCGCAGGGCATCGATGTCCAGGCCGGAGTCGGTCTCGTCCAGGATCGCCAGCTTCGGTTCCAGCACGGCCATCTGGAGCATCTCGTTGCGCTTCTTCTCTCCCCCCGAATAGCCGACGTTGACGGCCCGCTCGCGGAAGCTGGAATCCATGGAAAGCAGCTTCATCTTCTCGTTCACCAGCTCCAGGAAGTCCATGGCGTCATATTCTTCCTGGCCGCGATGCTTGCGCTGGGCATTGAGCGCCGCCCGGAGAAAGTACAAATTGTTGACGCCGGGAATCTCCACCGGGTACTGAAAGGCCAGGAAGATTCCTTCGCGGGCGCGCTCCTCCGGTTTCAATTCCAGCAGATTTTTCCCTTGGTAGAGGATTTCCCCCTGGTGGACCGTGTAGAGGTCGCGCCCGGCCAGCACCTGCGCCAGGGTGCTTTTGCCGGAGCCGTTGGGGCCCATGATGGCATGGATCTCTCCGGCCTGCACTTCCAAATCAATGCCGCGGAGAATCTCCCGATCCCCGGCGCTGACCTGCAAATTGGTGATTTTCAGCATCTCGCTTTGTCATCCATCTTCGGAGCGATTGCTCGCTTCCGACGCTCCGGTCCGGCTGCCATGGGACGTTCTCCCACGGCCCGGCTGCGAACCGGCGGGCGGGTCGGATCAGCCGACGCTGCCCTCCAGGCTCACGCCCAGCAGCTTCTGCGCCTCCACCGCAAACTCCATCGGCAACTCGCGCAGCACCTGCTTGGCGAAGCCATTCACGATCATGGAAATGGCGTCTTCCTGCGACAGGCCGCGCTGCTGGCAATAAAAGATCTGATCCTCCCCGATCTTGGAAGTCGTGGCTTCGTGTTCCAGTTGGGCCGTGGAGTTCTTGACTTCGATATAAGGAAACGTATGCGCGCTGCACAAATCGCCGATCAGGAGCGAGTCGCACTGCGAGTAGTTGCGCGCCCCGTCGGCTCCTTTCAGGATCTTCACCGCGCCACGGTACGTATTCTTGCCGTGCCCGGCCGAGATGCCCTTGGAGACAATCGTGCTCCGCGTATTCTTGCCGATGTGGATCATCTTGGTGCCGGTATCGGCCTGCTGGTAGTGGTTGGTCAGCGCCACCGAATAGAACTCGCCGATGGAATGGTCTCCCTGCAGGATGCAGCTCGGATACTTCCAGGTGATGGCCGAACCGGTCTCCACTTGCGTCCAGGAAATCTTGGAGTTCACGCCCAGGCACTTGCCGCGCTTGGTGACGAAGTTGTAGATGCCGCCCTTGCCCTCTTTGTCCCCCGGATACCAATTCTGGATCGTTGAGTACTTGATCTGGGCATCGTCGTGGGCGATTAGTTCAACCACCGCGGCGTGCAGTTGGTTCTCATCGCGCATCGGCGCGGTGCAGCCCTCCAGATAGCTGACGTAGGCGCCCTTGTCGGCGATGATTAGCGTGCGTTCGAACTGTCCCGTAGCCCGCGCGTTGATGCGGAAGTAGGTGGAAAGTTCCATCGGACACCGCACGCCCTTCGGCACGTAACAAAACGATCCGTCGCTGAAGACCGCCGAGTTCAAGGCGGCATAAAAATTGTCCGTGGGAGGCACGACGCTGCCCAGGTACCGCTTCACCAGTTCAGGGTGGTTCTGCACGGCCTCCGAGAACGAGCAGAAAATGATCCCCATCTCGGCGAGTTTGTCCTTGAAGGTGGTCGCCACCGAAATGCTGTCGAAGACGGCATCCACGGCAACGCCGGCCAGAATCCCCCGCTCCCGGAGCGGGATGCCCAGCTTCTCGTAGGTTTCAAGCAGCTTCGGGTCCACTTCCTCCAGGCTCTTGGGCTGCTCCTTCACCTTGGGGGCGGCGTAGTAAGAAATTGCCTGGTAATCGATCGGCGGAAACTCCAGGTTGGCCCATTCAGGGGGCTTCATCTTGAGCCAGTGCCGGTAAGCAGCCAGCCGCCATTCGGTCAACCACTCCGGTTCCTTCTTTTTTGCGGAAATCAGCCGGATGATCTCTTCGCTTAAGCCCGGGGGAACCGTCTCCTGTTCGATGTCCGTGACAAATCCGTATTTATATTCTTGATTTGCAAGGAGTTCTATGTTGGTCTCGGGATTGCCCATGCCGTATCTAAAGCCTCAACGCCATACTCTATTTTAAAAATACACATTTGTCAAGATTGAAATACTACTTTGTAAAGAATGGTCATGATTAGAATTGCTCTGTCAGAAACTGAGGAATCGGGTGAAAACCGCTCGACGTAAAAAATCAACCCGTTCTGCCGATGGTTGCGCCCAGCCCGGAACCGCTCCCGGCGCTTTTTCCATCGGTCCACTGGAGAGGGAAATAACGCCGGCGCATTGCCCTTCCCTGCTCCGCGGGAAGCCGCTCGCGGTCATCTTCTTTCTGGCGGTCGCAACGCTTCTGGTGTACGCCCCGGTCCGGCAGCACGAGTTTGTTGCCTGGGATGATCCTTCCTATATCACGGAGAACCCCCGTGTCGCAGCCGGCCTGACGTGGGAGGGCGTGCGCTGGGCATTCACCACCGCGCACATGGCCAACTGGCACCCGCTCACCTGGCTGTCGCACATGATGGACGTGCAACTTTTTGGACTGAACGCAGGGGCGCATCATCTGGTCAATCTGCTGTTCCACGTCCTCAATGCGCTGCTGCTGTTCGCCCTGCTGCATCGTTTGCTGTCCCGCGCGCCGGCTGCGCTCGGAATCAGCGGGTTTGCGGCCGGGCTATTTGCCCTGCACCCGCTGCATGTTGAATCGGTAGCCTGGGTGGCAGAACGCAAGGACGTGCTCAGCGCGCTGTTCTTCCTGCTGGCCACGCTGGCCTACCTGGGTTACGCGCGCCGCCCCAACGGGTTCCGCTATGCGTCGGTGCTGGGGCTGTTCGCGCTGGGGTTAATGGCCAAGCCGATGGTGGTGACGCTTCCCTTTGTGCTGCTCCTGCTGGATCTGTGGCCCCTTCGCCGCCTCCCCTGGACAAACGGCGCGGAAAGACCGTCCGGATGGCAGGTCCTGCGAACGCAGCAGGCCGCGATGCTGCGGCTGGCGCTGGAAAAGCTTCCCCTGTTCGGGCTGGCGGCGGCCTCCAGCGCCCTGACCATCTGGGCCCAGCAAAGCGGGGGGGCGGTCGCTGCCCTGGAGGCGTTTCCCCTCACGCTTCGCCTGCAAAACGCGGTCGTTTCCTACGTTGCGTATCTGGGCAAAACGCTATGGCCGGCGCAACTGGCCGCGTTCTATCCCTATCCGGATTCATTGTCCGGCGGGCTGGTGGCTGGCAGCGTCCTTCTCCTCCTTGCGATCTCCTATGGCTCGGTCCGTTTTTTTCCGCGCTTTCCCTGCTTCGCCGTCGGCTGGTTCTGGTATGTGGGAATGCTGCTTCCGGTGATTGGCGTGGTGCAGGTGGGAGGGCAGCCGCTAGCGGACCGCTACACCTACCTCCCGTTGATCGGAATCTTTCTCCTGCTGTCTTGCGGAATGGCGGCGCTGTCGCAACGGTGGCGCCCTGCCCGCGCCGCCCTGCTGCCGGCGGGGGCGGCCATCCTTCTGGCCTGTGCGGTCGTTGCGCGGGGCCAGGTTTCCCATTGGCGGAACAGCATTGCTCTCTGGGAACACGCCCTCCGGGTCACCGAGAACAATTTCACCGCCCACGCCAATCTGGGACACGCCCTGTTGCGCGCCGGCCGCGTTGCGGAAGCCGCCGCGCAGTACACCGCAGCGCTCCGCCTGCGGCCGGATTTCGCCGACGCGCACCAGGGGCTGGGGGTGGCGCTGGCAAAGCAGGAAAACTGGCGGCAAGCCGTCGCCCATTACGAAGCGGCGCTGCGCGTTCGCCCGCAATGGGCGGAGGTGCACAATTACCTGGGCGCGGCGCTGGCAAAGCAGGAACAGTTCGGGCAAGCCATCGCGCATTATGAAGAAGCCCTCCGCTTGCGCCCGGACTTTGCCGATGCCCGCAACAACCTGGGCGCAGCGCTGGCCAGCCAGGGAAAATATGAACAGGCGCTGCGCGTGTTTCTGGAGGCGTTGCGGATCAAGCCGGCCGCCGATGTTTACTACAATGTGGCCACCATGTATGAGCAGCTTGGCGACATCCCGCAGGCCATCGGAAACTATCAGGCGGCGCTGCGGCTGGATCCCCACCATTCCCCCGCCCGTGCCGCGCTGGAGGAACTGGCCGGGAGAGGCTATTCCACCCGTTCCTCTGCCCCGTAAAGCCTTGGTTGGCCCTGCTCGCTGCATCGCGCTTGTCATCCTTGTCAGCAGACGGCTAAGATACCAACTCGAACGGAACGCAACGCTGGGGGAAAGAGGGCGCAGCAAGTTGTCCGGAACAGCATGGATCTACAAAGCCAGGCAGCGGCTGAACTCCCGCTATCGCGCCTGGATGGATGCCTGGGAATCGCGTCTGGTCTCCACCGCCACCAACCGCGTCGTGCGCCCCTTTGAGTGGGGCCTGGAGTGGAGCGCCGCGTGGCCCTGCGCAAAGCGATTCCCCCGCAATGGGCATGAGCCGGAAGCGTATCTGTCGCTGCTCAGCAGCGCCGCCGTTGAGCGCAGCGACGAATTCTACGGCTACACGCCGCCAACGGATTTTCAGCTTTCGCGGAATCTGCTGCGCTTCACTTCGCCGGTCGCCACGCCCTATCCGGAAAACAACGTTGTCCAGGCCCGGTGGTTCCCGGCGCGCAACCGCAACCGCAAAGCCGTCCTCGTTCTGCCGCACTGGAACGCCAAAGAACACGAGCACACGGGGTTGTGCCAGGCGTTACAGTTGATGGGCCTTTCGACGCTGCGCCTGAGTCTGCCGTATCATGACCGCCGGATGCCCCCGGAGCTGGAGCGCGCCGACTACGCCGTCTCGGCCAACGTCGCGCGCACGATTGACGCCACCCGCCAGGCCGTGGTCGACATCCGGAGCTGCCTGGACTGGCTGGAGTCCCAAGGCTACCGCAAGATCGGCATCGTGGGCACCAGCCTGGGCTCCTGCTACGCGTTTCTGGCCAGCGCCCATGACGCCCGCCTGACGGCAAACGTTTACAACATGTTCTCGCTCTATTTCGCCGACCCCGTATGGACCGGCCAGACCACCCGCCACGTCCGCCGCGGTCTGGAAGGCGCCATCGATCTGGAGCGGCTGCGGGCCTGCTGGCAGGCGATCACGCCGCTGAACTACGTGGACGCCTACGCCCGCTTCCCCAAAAAATCGTTATTCATTTACGCCAACTATGACAGCACCTTTCTGCCGGCATATTCGCGCGCCATGCTGGAGCAGGTCCGGCTGCGCCAGCTGGAGCACGAAGCGGTGGTGCTGCCCTGCGGCCACTACACCATGGGGCAGACGCCGTTCCGCTATGTCGATGGCTACTACATTTGCTCCTTCCTGCTTCGTTCGCTTTGAACCGCGGGAGGGGGAAGGGCGCTGAGCGGTCCATGTTCTCGTCCCGGCTCCCCTGGGAGCTGCGCCCCAACCGGCTGGCCCGGCTGCTGGAACAGAAGCGCCGCGAACAATGCCCGCTGCTGGACCTGACGGAATCGAACCCCACCCGCGCCGGCATCCGCTACCCCGAGCCGGACATCCTGCGGGCGCTCGCGCAGCCCCAGGCCTTGCTTTATGAGCCATCCCCCGCCGGCCTCTGGACCGCCCGGGAGGCGGTCGCGGACTACTATGCCGCCAAAGGATGCCGCATCGGGCCGGAATGGATTGTGCTGACGGCCGGCACCAGCGAGGCTTACAGCCTGCTGTTCAAGTTGCTGGCCGACACTGGGGAGGAAATCCTCGTTCCCCGCCCTTCCTATCCCCTCTTTGATTTTTTGGCCGGCCTGGAATCGCTGCGGCCGGTTTCCTACTCGCTCCGCTACCACGGCTCCTGGAGCATCGACCGGGACTCGTTGGCGGGCGCCGTTACGCCCCGCGCGCGAGCCGTGGTTCTGGTCAATCCCAACAATCCCACCGGTTCCTTTGCGAAACAAAGCGAGATGGCAAGCTTGCTCCCGTTCTGCGCGGAAAAAAATCTGGCCGTGCTATCCGACGAAGTCTTCTCCGACTACGCCTTCGCGCCGGATCCGGACCGCGTGGTCTCGCTGGCCAGCGAGAATCGCGCGCTGACCTTTTGCTTGGGGGGCCTGTCGAAAGCCGCCGGTCTGCCGCAGATGAAGCTCGGCTGGATTGCGATCGCCGGCCCGGCCGCCTTGCGGGAAGCCGCGCGCGCCCGCCTGGAACTGATCGCCGACACGTATCTTTCAGTCGGCGCTCCGGTGCAGCACGCTCTGCCGCAGTTGCTGCGGCTCGGCTCCCAGATCGCGGAGCAAATCCAGGAGCGGGTGCGGGACAACTGGCGCCGGCTCCAGGCTGCCGTGGAGGGCGGCTCGGCTTGCAGCCTGTTGCCGGCCGAAGGCGGATGGTACGGCATCCTGCAACTGCCACGGACGCGGAGCGAGGAGCAATGGTGCTTGGATCTGCTGGAACAGGATCAGGTGCTGGTGCAACCCGGCTATTTCTACGATTTTGAGAGCGAAGCCTACCTCGTCGTCAGCCTGCTGACGCCGCCCGGCGATTTCGCCGCTGGCCTTGCCCGCTTGCTGGCCCGCGTGCGAGCCGCAGCGTAGCCCTCCGCCCGGAGCGCCGCGGAAACCGCAACCGGCCGCCCGCGCCTCGCATACAATAGAAGGACATGGACACTCCGCAGGCGGCCACGGTGGATTCCTCCATTCGCGTCGAACGGCTGGTCCGTCACTACCAACTGGGGCCGGAGCTCATTCGCGCCGTGGAGGATGTCTCGCTGGAGGTGGCGGCGGGAGAGTTTGCGGCGCTGCTGGGGCCTTCCGGCTCGGGCAAGTCCACGCTGCTGCACCTGCTGGCAGGGCTGGATACGCCCACCAGCGGCTCCGTCCGGGTTGCGGGCAAGGAACTGCGCGGCCTGTCTTCCGAAGAGCTGGCCCGCTATCGCCGGCACACGGTTGGGATGGTGTTTCAAGCGTTCAATCTGGTCCCCTCGCTGCGCGTGTTTGAGAATGTCGAGCTGCCGCTGCGCCTGGCCGAGGCGGAGCGCGCAGAGCGGCGCGCGCGGGTGCTGGAAGCGCTGGAGCGCGTGGGACTGACCGCCCGCATGCATCACCGCCCGGCCGAGCTTTCCGGCGGGGAACAGCAGCGCGTGGCGCTGGCGCGCGCCCTCGTCAACCGCCCCGCGGTGCTGCTGGCCGACGAGCCGACCGGCAACCTGGACAGCCGCACCGGAGAACAGATCATGCAACTGCTGGAACAGTGCAACCGGACGCTTGGGATGACCGTGGTGCTGGTGACCCACGAGCGACCCCTGGCGGAGCGCTACGCCCGCCGGCTGATCTTCATGGCGGATGGTCGGGTGGTTTCTTCGGCCGCCGCGGCGGGGATCGCATGAAGCTGCCCGACCTGCTGGAGTTGGCCTCCGGCAACCTGCGTAATTCGCTGCTGCGGAACGGGCTGACCACCATCGGCATCAGCGTTGGGATCGCCTCGCTGGTGGCCATGCTCTCGCTCGGCATCGGCCTCCAGCAACTGGCCGGCCAGCGCCTCTCCCGCTCCGGCTTGTTTGACACCGTGGTCGTCTCCGCCTGGCGCAGCGTCGAGCAGATGGAGCGCGACGGCCGGCGGGACGGCGCCCCGCTGCCGGCCAGCGGCATTCCGGCGGTCCTGGACGAAGACGCCCGGCGGCACATCGAGCAGCTTCCGGCGGTGCTGGAAGCCCAGCCGGAGATTCGCTTCGTTGGCGAAATCCGGATTGGCGGGGAATCGTTCATCACCTCGGTGGCCGGCCTGCCTCCTTCCTCCCGCAACGACGAAGCCTTCGACTCCTTGCAGGGCAGCTTCTTCTCCAGCCCGCAGGCCGCCGAAGCCATTGTGCGGCTCGAATTCGCGGAAGAATGGGATGAGCAGAATCCCCGGGCGATCCTCGGAAAGGAACTGGTGCTGCGCTATGCCGAGCGCCGCCCCTTGCCGCCGGAGCCGGCCGGCGACTCCGGACTCTCGACGGAGGGTTCCGACGGCGAAAGCGGCGACGACAGCTATGGCTTTACCGTGGTGCGGCGCGAACTGCGCTGCCGCGTCGTAGGACTCATTGAGCAGGAGCCGTTCGGGGGCATGCGCTCTTCTTCCCGGGCGCGGGTCTACCTGCCCACCGGCCTGGTGGAAACGCTGGACATCATGCAAAGCTCCGATATGCGCGGCGCGGTGCAGGCGGAGCGAATGCAGAAGACCTACGACAGCCTGATGGCGCGCGTCTCCAGCCCGGCCCAGGTCGCGGAAGTCGAGCAAGCCATCCGCCGGATGGGCTTCCGCACCTTCTCAATCCTGGACGCGACCCGGAGTTTGCAGCGCTTTTTTGTCATCCTGGACCTTTTTCTGGGCATTTTTGGCAGCATGGCGCTGGCGGTGGCTTCGCTGGGAATCGTCAACACCCTGGTGATGGCGGTGCTGGAGCGCCGCCGCGAAATCGGCATTCTGAAAGCGCTGGGAGCAAGCGATGGCGACATCCGTCGTCTGTTTTTCGCGGAAGCCGGCGCCATGGGACTGGCCGGGGGCGCCATCGGCGTGGCCATCGGCTGGGGAATCGCCCGGGCGATCAATTGGGGCACCGCCTATTACCTGGCCCAGCGCGATTTCCCCCCGGAAACTGTTGCCGCCGTGCCCTGGTGGCTGGTGGGCGCGGCGGTGGTCTTTGCGGTGCTGGTCAGCTTGGCCGCGGGCATCTACCCGGCCTCCCGCGCTGCCCGGCTCGATCCCGTGCAGGCAATTCGCTATGAGTAACGCCCAGCCCTCCCGGTTCTCCCTCTGCTTCCTGCTGGCGGCGCTGTGCGCGGCTACGACGGTCCGCGCTGTGGCGCAGGAGGGGGCAGCGGAATGCCGCACGGTTGCCAGCAAGATTCTGAACCGGCCGGTGCGCTACTGCGCCTTGCTGCCGCCCCGTTACAGCGCAAATTCCGCGCGCCGCTTCCCGGTCGTTTATTTTCTGCATGGCCTCGGCGGCAACGAGCAGTGGCTGCTCACCGGCGGCGGATGGGAACTGATCGAGCAGATGCGCCGGCAGAACCGGATCGGCGAGTTCGTGCTGGTCACGCCGGATGCCGGACGAACCTTCTATATCAACTCCCGCGACGGTTCGGAGAGGTACGAAGATTTCTTCCTCCAGGAATTCGTCCCGGCCATCGAAACGCGCTACCGGGCGGGCGGCGCGCGGGCGGCGCGCGGCGTGGGAGGCATTTCCATGGGCGGCTACGGCGCGCTGCGCTTCGCCTTCCGGCACCCGCAGATGTTTGCCGCGGTGGCGGTGCACAGCGCCGCGTTGCTGGAGGATCTGCCCGCAGACACCACCCTGCTGTTCGGGAGAAACTTCCGGGCCTTCGGCGACCCCTTGGATCGCGCTTATTGGCGGCAGAACACGCCGCTGGCGCTGGCGCGGACCGCCTCCGGCCTGGCGCGGCTAAGGATTTATCTGGATTGCGGGTTGCAAGACGATTACGGCTTCCAGATCGGAGCGCGCCGCTTGCATGAAATCCTGGAGCGGCGCGGCACCCCGCACGAGTTCCATCTGCATCCCGGCGGCCACAACTGGGAATACTTTTCCGAACACCTGGACGACTCCCTCGCCTTCCTCTCCCGCGCCCTGGGCCTGCAATAAGCAGCGGCTTCGAGCCGGAACCGATCGCATGGTCCCTTACGGCTTGACGGCCGAGGCCAGGACGGCGGGCATCGGCAGCTCGAACGAATCGCCGTTTCTCCGCATTTCCACTTCCGCCCGCAGGGCGTTGC
>DATMAF010000108.1:0-2796 GCA_035560315.1 Terriglobia bacterium
TCCAGACCCTTGTCCTCGGTGCGCACTCCGACAACGGCACCGTTCTCGTAAAGAATCTCCTTGCCCGAAAAGCCGGTGAAGACCGTGACGCCCGCGGCCTCCACCTTCTGTCCCATCCAGCGGCCCAGGCGGTTCAGCGAAACAATGTAGTTGCCGTGATTCCGGAAAAACGGCGGCAGAATGGGGAATTTCCACTGGCCGTTTTCGGTGAGGTAGTAGACCGCGTCGCGCTTCACCGGACAGGCCAGCGGGGCGGCCTCCGGCGAGCCGGGTTGGTCGAAATCCGGGAGCAGTTCCCGCAAGGAACGCGGATCCAGCACCGCGCCCGAAAGCAGGTGCGCGCCAATCTCCTTTCCCTTCTCCAGAATGCAGATATCTTCGGTGGAAAACTTCTCGCCCGGGCGGGTTCCGGCGTCAATCTCCTGGTTGTGCTGCTCGAACAGTTGCGCCAGCCGCAGCGCCGTGGCAAGTCCCGCCGGGCCGGCTCCCACGATCAATACCTGCACATCCAGTCGCTCACGCTCCATGCGGTCATCGTCCTCTCTCCCGCCTTCACCAGCCAGTCTATCATACGAGCGTTGGCCAGGATTCCAACACGAAGCCAGCGGCTGGGAAGCCAGGAACGTGGCGCCGCCAGCGCGGCCGCAGGCTCGCTGTCAGCAAAAAGGGCCGGATGGCTCCGGCCCTTCTTGAGTTACAGGTTCCTCCGGGAAGCCGCCCTGCCTTGCTTCCCGTCTGCGCGGGATGGACGCCCAGGCTATTCGCCGCCACCGCCTCCGCCCCCGCCGCCCGGCGTGAAGGTAAACGCGGGTTGGTGACCAATCGGCTGGGTCCCCAGCACCTGCGCATACTCATTGCGCAGCACCAGGGTCTTGCCTCCCAGGATGGTCATCACCGGGTAGACGGTCCCGATCTCATCGACCGGAACGGCGAAGTAATCCTTGTTCCAGACCACCAGGTCGGCCAGCTTGCCCGGTTCGATGGAGCCCAGATCCTGCTCGCGCATCACATAGCTGGCGGCATAAGTGGTCGCCATCTTGATGAGCTGGTTGCGGTCGATGGCTTCCTGCGGCGCGATCTCCTCCCCGCGGTTGGTTTTGCGGGTGAGGAAGGGCTTTGCCGCCAGCCACATGGAACGGATCTGCGGGTTCGGCCGCGCCAGGTTGTAACCCATCTCTTCTTCCAGCCCCACTTTGATGCCCGCCGCCAGAGCGCTTTTAACGGGAGCGATCTGGTTGGCGGCGCCGGCGCCATACACGCTCAGCCACGGGGCGCTGCGGCCCAAGGCTCCCGGATCGCAGCTCAGATGCCAGTTCAGCCGCGCCATCCGCGGGATCTGTTCCTTGTTGGGATAAAAGCCGCAGTGGTCGCTGCTATACCGGCGCGAGCGGACGAACTCCAGCGTGAAGCCGGAAGGATTCTCCTTCATCACCTGGTCGATGATGTCCAGCACGTACTGAATGCCGCCATCGCCCCAGGAGTGGTTGACCACGTAGCGATACCGCGAGCGAATGGCAGCGTACACGGCCCTCCAGTAGTCGTTGCCGGGCTTGATGATGCAGTCCTCGCGGGCTTTGTCCGCCGGAGGCGCTTCCATGGTGGTGCAGATGGCCGGCGGCCCGTTGTCGATTCCCCCGAGCGTGATGCCGACATTCCACATGAAGTTCTTGGTATCGCCCATGCCGGCATAGTCTCCAGCGCGCAGGAAGCAGCCGGGAATGTCGACCTCGATCTGCTGGCAATAGCGATTGGAGAACGCAAACCGGACCGGCATGCGGTTCTCGCGCACCAACTGGGTGTAGGCCGGCATCTTGCGCAGCCCCACGATGTGCGAGCTGAAGGTCGTGAATCCGCCCGCCGCTTGCCAGGACAAGCCCTCTTCCAGAATATCGGCCAGCTCATCCATGTGGCTGTCGAAGTAGAAATCCGCGATCAGCGAGCGGCCCATGGTGGTGTCAATGGTGATGGCCTTGGCTTCGTTCTCATCGGTGGGCTCGACTTCGTACCACCGCAGGAACGAGTTGCGGGCCGCGTCATTCCAGAGAAACTCCGGATGCGCGCCCACAAAGACCGGCAACTGCGGAGCCAGCTTGTTGAGCTGTTCGCGGGTCATGACTTTCTCTTCCAGGTACTTGATGCCCAGCGACTGCCCCGTGCCGCCGCCGCCCAGGCTGATCCAGGCCCACTGGCCCGGCAGCGGGTGCGCCATCTGTTCCTTTATCACCAGCTCGATGCCTCGGGTGATTTCCTCATACGTCTTGCCGGAAACCGAAAAGGTCTTCCGAATCGCCTCCACTTTGTCGGGATTGCGCTCGGCCCAACTGTTGACCAGGCTGTCATGCAAGTGGGTGTGCGTGTTGATGAGGCCCGGCGTCATCAGGTAGCCCTTCAGGTCCACCTTCTTGGTGTTCGGACCGGCCATCCGCAGCACTTCCGCATTCGAGCCGACAAACTGAATCCGGTCGCCCCGGATGGCGACGGCCTCCACGGTGCGCCCGACGTTGCTGTTCACACCGGGATCGTCCATGGTGACGATTTTCCCGTTGTGGTAAATGATGTCTGGATAGGCAACCAACTCTACCGGCACCTGCACCGTCTGCTGCGCCTCCACGAGCGGCAGCAGAGCAAATCCAGCCAGCAAGCAGATCCCGGCCCACCCAGCTAGTTTTCGCATCATGGCATTTCCTCTCCTCTTGGCTCGATTCGGCCACCCCAGCCCCAGAAACGTTCTTCGCCCGCGCTCTTGCGCGGGAGTTCCCTCGCACGGCCACACCGCGCATTTCCCCTTTTTGCGCG
>DATMAF010000109.1:0-4031 GCA_035560315.1 Terriglobia bacterium
GCTCGCATCGCAGCCAGGCTCTGGAATCTCACGCCCTGAATTACCGCCTGGATATTCTGAGCGCCGGCATTGTTCTGTTCGGCCTGGCCGCGGTCTCGGCCGGCGAACGCTGGGGGATCCCCTGGCTGCGCGTGGCCGATCCCATCGCCGCTCTGATTGTGGTTGGCTTTGTGATCTATCACAGCACGCTGCTGGGCCTGAGAACCGTGGACGCGCTGCTGGACGCCGCCCCGGCCGGCGTTTCGGCGCAGATCGCCGCCGCCGTGCAGCAAGTGGAGGGGGTCGTGGCCTGCGAGCGGGTCCGGGTGCGCCATGCCGGCAGCCTGTTTTTTGTGGATCTGAAGATTGCCGTGGATCGCCGGGTGGTGTTTGATCATGTGCCGGTGCTGCTGGAGCGGGTCCGCTCGCGCGTGCGCCAGATTGTCCCGGACGCGGACATCGTTATCCACACCGAGCCGCACCTGCCTCGGGAAGAAAATCTGTTCGACACGGTGAAAGGCATCGCGCGCCGCAACAATCTGGCGGTCCACGATCTCCTGGTCCATGAAGTGGAGGGACAGTTAACGCTGGATCTGCACCTGGAAGTGGCCGAAGGCCTTACCCTGAACCAGGCGCACGCCGAGGCCGATCTGCTGGAGCGGCAGATTCTGGAGCAGGCTCCGGAAGTGGCCGCGATTAACATCCACATCGAAGGCGAGGGCGCCCACATCGACTCCGACGAGATGCCGGTGGCCTTGCGCGACCAGATGGCCGAGCGGCTGCGCCAACTCGCCACCCAGGTGCCGGACATCCTGGATTGCCATGACATCGTGATCCGAAAAATCAGCGAAAAAATCTATGTCTCCTGCCACTGCCTGATGGACGGTTCCTTGCCGATCACTCGGGTGCATGACCGCACCGTGGAGCTGGAGACTTTATTTAAAAATACGTTCCCGGCCATTCATAAAGTAACCATTCATACCGAGCCGGAATCCGAACGCGGCCTCACCCTCCGCCGTTCGGTGCGGGAATCACCCAAAGCTCCGCCCTAATCCCGCCCACTGTTCGTATCTCTGGTTGCCATGCGAAGGGGTGTGCCGAAGCGGGACAGGCACTCCCGCCAGCCCTTGGCGGTGTGCTCTGGAACGACCTGCGGGTGTCGTTCCCTCTGAATCCCCTTCCGTCCAAAGGGGACCCTGTCCGTCCGCCCCGCCCTCCGCAAACCGAGGCGGGTTCCCGTATACTGTGGAATGGATTTTCTGTCCAACGCGGCGCTGCTGATTGCTGCCGGGGCGGTGGCGGGGGTCATGAACGCCCTGGCGGGCGGCGGCACCCTGCTGACCTTTCCCGCGCTGATCTACGTTGGTCTGCCTTCGATTGAAGCCAATGCCACCAGCACGGTGGCGCTGCTGCTGGGCATCGGCTCATCGATCTTCGGCTACCGCAAAGAGTTGGCGGCACAGCAGCGATGGGCGCGGCAGTTTGCCATTCCCAGCCTGGCGGGCGGCATCCTCGGCGCGGTGCTGCTGCTCTCCACGGAAGAATCCCACTTCCGCGCCCTGGTCCCCTATCTCATCCTGTTCGCCGCGGCACTGTTTACGTTTCAGAAGCGAATCTTGCAGTTGCTGGAAATCGAATCCCACGCCCTGGAGCGTTCCCGCTACGGCATGGCGCTGGCCATGCTGTTCCAGTTTGGAGTGGCCATCTACGGCGGCTACTTCGGAGCCGGCATCGGCATTCTGATGCTCGCCTCCCTCGGGGTGCTGATGGGCTCTCACAACGTGCTGGAAATTAACTCCGTCAAGGTAACGCAGGCGTTTCTCATCAACGTCCTGGCGGCAGCTATCTTCATTGCCAGCGGAAAGGTCTACTGGATGGAAGCCGTCTGGATTGCGACGGGAGCGACCGTCGGGGGGCTGGCCGGTCCCTGGATTGGGCGCCGCACCGGTCCGCAGGTGGTGCGCGGATTCGTTTCCGTGTTAGGATTCGCCATTGGGCTTCTCATGCTGCTGCGGTAGGCCCGGCGGGACGCCGGCGGGCGGCATCGCATGCGGCGGTTGCCCAGGCAATCCAACAAATTCCAAAGAAAGGGTCTCTCTCATGCCAGACACCATCACCCGCACGTCCATCTCCGCCGAAGCGGCCAAGAAAATGATTGCCGCTGCCGAAGCCAAGGCCGCCGAAATGAAGCGGCCCATGGTTATTGCCATCTGCGATGAGAGCGGCAACCTCAAGGCCTTCTCGCGCATGGATGGCGCCCCGCTGCTGAGCGTGCAGATTGCTCAGGACAAGGCCTGGACCTCCGTCAGCTTCGGCGTATCCACCGACAAATGGTTTGAATTCATCAAGGATGATCCGCCGCTGCTGCACGGGATCGTGAACCATCCCCGCCTGGTCGTTTTCGGCGGCGGCTTCCCGATCAAGGTGGAAAAGCAGTTGATCGGCGGCATCGGGGTCTCTGGGGGACACTGGAAAGAGGACATGGAAGTGGCCCAGGCCGCCCTCAAGGCCCTCGCAAGCTAGCTGCTCCTGCCGTCGTTGGTGCCGGTACCCCACACGTGCCCCCACGTGTGGGGTATGGTCTTGGCGCCGCGCGGCACGACTCCCGCGCCACGGCTACAGCGATCCGGACCGGGAAACGCCTCTGCCGGCAGGGGTGCCGGGATTAGGCGGCCTCTTGCTTCTTCAGGTCCGCGAGCATCTCGTCAATGCCAGCCAGTTCCTGCTGTAACTGCTTCTTGAGGTTCTCGAGCTGCTCGATTCGTTCTTTCCGGGTGTAGAAGCGGCGGCCGGACGAGCCGCAGCACATCATCTTCCCGAACAGTTCCCAGCATTCAAACAATGGATTAAAGAAGGCTCCCCTCATAGGCACTCACCTGCTTTTGATCCTAGCGCGGCTGAAGGAGCCGGTCAATGCTCTTCGGATCGCAGGAAGTGCAAGGGAGGGGCCGGACGGGCGCGCGAGCTTGCTCCGCCGGACTCGGCCGCCTTGCCGTTCTCCCGCCGGCTCCACCGGCGGGGCGAGCCTCCTCTGGGTTTTCCTCACTCCGCAACAGGGAGCAAATTATGGCGGGAAGCTGAGGCCCTTGGTGGATTTCTCCACCCAAAGGGAGAGTTCCTTGTTGCCATTCAGCCGGATCTCCACCAGCACGCCACTGCCGCGGGCGTGCGAGTCCGTGATGTCGAACTCCTGAATGGTGCCGGTCTCGCCGTTGGGGCCCCAATCCTGCTCAAAGTTTTCGAAGGTGTAGTACCGACTCGGCTGCCATAACTGATACGCTTGCTGATAGTCCTGCCGCGCCAGCGCCGTCAGAAACCGGCTGACGGCCTGTTCTTCCGGATAGTTCTTAAACTCATAATAGAGATAGCCGCCCAGCGCCAGCGCGATGGGAATGCCGATCAGCAACCGCCGCTTCAGGCGCTCCCTCTGCGGATTGATGGGTTTAAATTGATCGAACATAGAACCGTCTCCCCTTTACGTATACCATATTGGATGCGACGGGCAATATCTCCGTCCGCGGCGGCCAGAGTGTGGGCGCGCCGTTCCTGCTGCGATCATGACGCTGCTGCTGATTCTTCTTTGGGCAGGCTTATTGCTCTGGACAGGACTGCTCCTGTGGGCGGCGGGAAACCTCCGCCGCTATCCGATGGTTGCAGCGTCGCAGGACTTCGCTCTGTCGTCTCACCCCCGCATTTCGATTCTGATCCCTGCCCGCAACGAAGCCAGAATTCTCGCCAGGACGCTTCCGAAAGTCCTAGAGCAGGATTACGACCCCTATGAAGTGATCCTGGTGGACGACGCTTCAACGGACGGCACCGGCGAGCTGGCCGCCAAGCTCCAGCGATTGCATCCGGACAAGCTGCGCCTCCTGCGCGTAGAGAAGCTGCCGGCCGGCTGGGTGGGAAAAACCCACGCCTTGCACCAAGGCTTCCAAGCCGCCACAGGCGATTGGGTGCTTGCCACTGACGCCGACATCGTCCTCCATCCCAAGGCCTTGCAAGCCGGCATGTGGCTGGCCGAGCGGCAGCAGGCGGAGTTGGTCAGCATCTTC
>DATMAF010000110.1:0-7555 GCA_035560315.1 Terriglobia bacterium
CGCACGATATCCACCTTGGCGCCGGCTTCTACAATGGCTCGCCGGATTGCCTCCAGCACGCGCGAATCGAACCGCGTGCTGACCACGATCAGGACGCTCTCGCCGGGCTGAATGCCATAGCCGGGCGACAGGGCCATCCGGCGACTCGGCTTCTTTGCCATCAGGCGTGCCACCGGCATCAGGTCTTCAACGGTTACGTTGAGCGCGGCCCGGTAGTCCGGGTCGCGCGGCGCGGGATATCCAGGCATCTGCGCCTGCAGAATTCCCGCCATGCATACCAACAATACACCTAGGACTGAAGTTCGCCTCCAAACTTTGGCGCCACACCGCCCTGCTCCGTCCTTGCGCATGAGTCTCCTCCTCGATTCTTCCTCGATCCATCGAAACATGCACGTTGGCTCCCATTACCGCCGCCACCGCAGGCGGAACGATGGCGTTTCCGAGCCGGTTTCCCAAGGAATCCAGGCACTCCGCGGATCGCGATCGCCGACCTGTGGTAGCTGCCGGTTGGTGGTCAAATCCAAATCGCAATAAGCGATCGTGCTCCCCAGCGGGAGCATCAGGTCAATCATTGTAATGCTGTCCTCGGCTACCGGGTGGTGGCGCCGGCGAACGCCAGCGCTTCGGTACGGGTTCCCCCGCGATGAACTTGCCATCGTAAACGGCGGAGACGGGAGAAAGCCGTCCGGCTCCGGCTTATCCGCGGGGATGATTTTGCTCAGATCGATCTGCATGTCGGTTTTCAGGCCGGCGATAGCCCCCTGGCAAACGACCGGTCCCGCGAATGATTCCACAGATAGTTGCCACTCAGTCTGCGCGATAACTCAGGAGGCTTCGGTTGCCCGTTGTCCGGCGTGCAACGGACCTGCTGGTTCCGCTATCCACCACCGCCGCCTCCCGCCGAACGGCGGCGGGCGTCTTCCGGGGTTCCCCGGAGCCAGTAGGAGCGATCGCCCTGGTAGCCCACCACCGGCAGCCCCGCGACGGAGGCGAAACCCGGCTCGCTGTAAACCACCTGGCCGCCGACCATCGTCAGCACGGGATCGATTCGCCCGATTTCATCCTCCGCGACGGTGGTGTAATCGCGGTTCAGGACGACCAGATCGGCATACTTGCCCGGCTCGATGCTGCCCAGCAGCTTTTCTTTGAGCACATACTCTGCCGCCCAGCGCGTGTAGGTGTAGAGAGCCTGGTTGCGGTCAATGCGCTGCTCGGGTCCCCAAAGTTTCCCGGTAATGTCTTTGCGGTTGATCGAGACCTGCAGCGCCAGCATGGGATGGAAGGCATGCTGGTCCAGTTCCATGACCGCGCGCAAGCCCTGGCTGATCAGCCGCCGCCACGGAACCACCACGTCCTGCGCCATCTCGCCAAAGATCAGCGTAAAGGCTCCGATGTCGCCGCGCTCCCCGGCATAGACGTACTTCGGCCCGCAGCTGAACATGATGCCCAGTTTCCGGGCGCGGGCGGCGTGCTGGTCGCTCAGATAGCGGCAGTGATCGATGGCCCAGCGCCGCTGGGGCAAGTCCGGATACTGCCGGCTGAGTTCCTCGGCCAGATTCAGGAACTGGTCAATCCCTAGGTCGCCGCCAGTGTGCATGCCGGCAATGCGGAAACCGTACTTGGCGGCAGCGCGCACCAAGTCGGCGTCGCGGTAGTTGGGGTCGGTCAGGCGGCAGAGCCCGTTGGGGCCGTAAAACTGGTAGCGCCACAAGAAAAAGTCCTTGGCTTCGCGGGGGTAGGGCTTGCTGACGCAGGTGCCGGCAATCCCCGGAGTGCTGTCAATGCTGATGACCGAAAGCCCGATGGTCCAGAGCATATCGTCGCCGATGCCCCACATGCGGTCGCCGCTGCCGCCCTGAAAGCCGACCATCCGGCTGACGATGGACTCGGGCGCCAGGCTGCGCGCGGCGGTCTCCATGGTGTAGGCCATCCGGATGGGCATTTCGCCCTTGGCGTGCAGCCAGGCATAGGCCGCCACCGAATCGGGGTCGAGTCGCGTGGAAACCGTGGTCAGCCCCTGGGCTGCCACTTCCTCCATCTCCATGCGGTAATACGGCCCCAACTCGGCGGGATTCGCGGGGTTGGCGAATTCGTAATCAATCGTCTGATCGGCCACACCGCTCAGCCAGCCCGTGGGGATACCCTTGGCGTCTTTGCGCAGGCCGGGCAGATCTGGCCCGTAACGGCGCAAGAGCGGCTCCAGCGCTTTGGTGTTGACAAAGCTGTCGCCGGTGGGGCTAAAGAAGATGCTGGCGATTCGCAGCGGATTATTGGGAGTCGCCTTGTCGAGATCAAATCGCGTGATCTCGCCCTTCTGCACCGCCAGCGGAAACACCACCGCGCTCGGGTTGTTGGCGCCGCCGCGGATGGACGTCTTGATCCACTCGCCGGGCTTCTTCTTCATCGCCAGCGTGCGCAGCTGCGCCAGCCCCTCTTCCAGGCTGCTCCAGACAATCGGGGGATCCTCATCGGATCGTTGTTCCGGGAAGAAATGGGAGGCGTATTCGTGAATGTGGTCGTGGGTGTCGATCAGGCCCGGGATCACGGCCCGTCCCGCAAGGTCGATCCTCTGCGTGCGCGGGCCGGCATACGCCAGCGCCTCCTCGTTGGCGCCCACCGCCTGGAACTTGCCGTTGCGGATCGCGACCGCCTGCGCCACGCGGTAGTTAGCCGGATTCGGGCTGTCCACGGTCAGGATCTTACCGTTGTAGAGCACGAGATCGGCTTCCGGCTCCGCCGCCGGAGCGACTCCGGCGGCCCCGAACAGCAGAAGCAGAAACGCCAACATCACGCTGGCTAGAATTGGAACGATACGTTTCACGATCATGACGTCTCCTTTTTCCCCGTTCGTAACGCAGCCGGGCTGCCCTGCTCCGAAAGGATGAAGAGGCGGGCTCTCATCGGCCAGGCTAAAGAGGAGCCAGACGGTCGCCAGCGCGTGCATCTGACGGACGATAACTAGAAAATAAGCTTCAGACCTAACTGAATCTGACGCCCGGGTGTGACCGTTTCATTAATCCTCCCGGCATTTCCATTCAACGTGCCATTGTTGGCAAAAACAGAGCCGGACGGATTACTGAAGTTCGCCCGGTTCAGGATGTTGAAGAACTCGGAGCGGAATTGCAGGCGCACGGTTTCCGCTAATTCGGTGTTCTTCATGAGCGAAAAGTCCCAGGTCATCAATCCGGGACCTTCCAGAAAGTTCTTCACGACATTCCCGATCTCCCGTGACCGGGGGAAGAGGAACGCACCGGTGTCGAAGTACCTGTTGGAACCCGGCGTTTTGTTCGGCGGCCCCAGAATCACCTTGCTCAGATCGAAATTGGGATTCCAGTTCGGAGAGCGAGTGATGCCGAGGTTCGACAGAGCTGAGGGCGTGCCCGAGGTCACGTTGAACGGTTGGCCGGATTTCATGCTGACGATTCCGGAGAGCTGCCAACCGGAAATCAAGTGGCCCGCAATGCCGTTCATGCCGCGACCCAGCGGAATCTCGTAGAGATAATTCACGCTCAGGACGTGATCCAGGTGATATCCGCTGAGACCCTTTGCCGTACGGAGGTCGTGCGGGTACTTGGGGCTGCCGCCGCCGCTGCCGGAGCTGTCAGTCTTGCTGGTGGAGTCAGCCGTGCTCAGGGCCTTCGACCATGTGTACGCTACCTGGGTCTGGAAACCGCCCGCAAAGCGGCGCTGGAAGGAACTGGTGAATCCGTGGTACCAAGAGTCGGCCCCATTGGTGTAGTAGCTGATCCCCTGGAAGCTGGTGTTTAAACGGGTCGTACTGGTGGTGGGAATCTCGAGGGAAACGCCGTTGAAAACCGCCAGCGGAATGTTGTAGTCCGCAAACAGGGTTTGATTGACGCCGCGGGTCCCGGTATAGCCCAGGCTGATCACGCTGGCCTGGCCGAGTTGCCGCTGGATGTTAATGTTCCACTGCACCGCACGAGGACTCTTCAGGGTAGCAAACGGCAGTGCCTCGGGAGCCTTCGGAGCAACGGTAGTGGAAATTGCGCCCAACGCATCCGGGAACCTTGTGTTTGCATTGTTGGGGTGCGGGAAACTGAACTCGGGGAACAGATCGTTCCGGGTCGACTGCGTCCGGTAAACCGTGGGGTCGTTGGGAATATAGAACAGCCCCACTCCGCCGCGAACGGATGTGCTTCCTGAAGTGAACGGACTCCAGGCAAAGCCCAGGCGGGGAGCGAAATCGGTCCACGACTGGTTCTCCCAGAACGGATCGCCCAGCGTCTCGGTGGCGTCGGTGAAATGCCGCAGGTTGGAGAGCTTGCCATTGACTTCCGTGGGGACGGTGTAAGGCTCCCAGCGCACTCCCAGGTTCAGCGTGATCCGGGGAGTAATTTGCCAGTCGTCCTGCACGTACAGGGCAAAGAACCATTGGCGGAATCCGCGCGCGGGGTCCCCGGCTTGGTCAGGGGTACCGCGGAAAGTAACAGTAGTGTTGCCGGCGCCGGCAGTGCCCACTCGGAGGAAGTCCTCAAAGTTGCTCCACGTCCAAGTCCCGTAGGGGCGATTGGGGTTGATCATGTTGAACTGCAGACGCTCGATCATCCCGCCAAACTGGATGGCATGGCCGCCCAGCGTCCAGTTCATATCGTCCTGAAGGTTGTACCGGTTGGTGACCCAGCGGTCGAACGGCTTGGGGGCGCCAGAGTTGGGGCTCACGCCGCCGCCAGGACTAATCGTTGGAGCAGCCACTGCGCCGGGCACCGACAAGAAGCTCGCGTCCACATCGGCATACTTACCGACGTCCTGCGGGTCCACGCGGTTGAAAGCCACACGTGCGGTGTTCAGCATCGTGGGCGAAAGAATATGTGTCTCAGACAGAGTCAAGAAACGGGTGTTCATCACCTGCGTCGTCTGATACCCAGGGTAGCTGTTCGGGAATGTTTTGTGCGCATTCGAGGCTGTCAGCCTGCCGAAAATGGAAATGGTTTCCGAGAACTGGTAGTCAAGGCGCCCTTGACCGTAGTCTTCCTTTGCCCTGTTGTCTCCAGCGAAAATGTATTCGGCGGTGGGCTGCAACGGGTCGTCATACCCACCGGGCGTCGGACGAGGAAACAGCGTGAGGAACTTGGCCGCTAGCGGCGAGATGGGGAAGGTGCCCCGGCCGGGAATGATCCCCTGGTCGCGAGCCGCGTCATCCGGGACATTCCGGTACTCGGTAGTGGTCTTGGTTTCGCGCATCGCTTCGTATGCCACAAAGAAAAAGGCGCGGTCCTTCTGGAGCGGCCCTCCAAAAGTGCCGCCGAACGAGTTGCGCCGGAACGGGGGAATGCGCGGATCGGTCTGCTTCACCTTGACGTCGAAGAATTGGCGCGCGTCCAGAGCGCTGTTGCGGTGATATTCGTATAGGTTCCCATGCCATTCATTCGTTCCGGACTTGGAGACGGCGTTGAACACGCCGCCCAACGCGCGTCCGTACTGCGCGCTGAACGAGTTCGTGAGCACTTGGAACTCCTTTACCGTCTCGGATCCCAGCAACGCGCCGGAGGGACCGGAGGGGAGTTGCCGATTCATGTTGTTAATGTATCCGCCATCGAGCAGGTAGGCATTGTCTTCGCCGCGCGCTCCAGCGATGCTGAATTTCTTTCCAAAGCCCACATACGCGTTTCCGGTGGCGCTGTTCTCAGCCAAGCTCACACCGGGGTTCAGCAGAATCAACTGCGTAATGTCGCGTCCGTTGAGCGGCAGCTCGCTGATCGTGCTCTCGTCAACCAGATAGCTGACGGAAGATTCGCGCGTGTCCACCAGCGGAGCTTCAGCGGTTACTTCCAGAGACTGGGCGACGGTTCCAACCGATAGCTGGAAGTCTACCACCGCTTGCCGGCCCACCGTAATGCTGATACCGCGCCGCGTCTCCGTCTGGAAACCGTCCAGGCTCGCGGTCACGCGATAATTCCCGAGCGGCAGCATGGAGGCGAGGTACCGCCCTGCCGCGTCCGTCTGCAAGCTCCGCGACAGCCCGGTGTCTTCGTTCATCACGGTTATTGAAGCTCCGGGTAGTACCGCGCCGGTGCCGTCCCTCACGGAACCCGCGATGGTTCCGGTAATCACCTGGGCGTGCAGAACCGCATTAAACCCCAAAATGCACAGAAACGTACTGACTGCCACGTGCACACTTGACATCGAATCCCCTCTCTGCCTAGAACTGGCTCTTTGTGAAGGCCAATCTTGTTCGTGTCGCCTCAGCGGCTCGACCCGATACAGCGGCCGCCTCCGAAATAAAGGGGAAACTTTCCTGCGTTGCTCGGGTTATGTGGCGCGAAAACACCGCTAACTCCGGCCAGCAACCCTCCTGACCTCCAGGCCATTGGTGCATATTGCTGGCATAGGATCTCTCTTGTTTCGACACCGTGTGGGCGGCTTAGCACCAGCGGCCGCCAGTCCCGAAAACGCTAGAACTCCACCTTCAGTCCCAATTGCAGCTCTCTGGCGGTTCCATCGGTTCCGCTAATCGTTCCGGCTTCCGCGTTTTTCCTCCGCTGCTGATCGAAGAGCGTGGCGTTGGGGTCGCTGAAGTTCGGGCGGTTCAGCAGGTTGAAGAACTCGGAACGAAACTGCACGCCGACTCTCTCGGTCACAGGAAATCTCTTGGAGAGGACGAAATTCCAGACATAGTTGCCCGGCCCGACCAGAACCCCGCGACCGAGGTTGCCGATGTAGCCCGGATTCACCGGCGCCGGAAAGCTGGTCGGGTACTCCGTCAAACCCGGAATGGTGAACGCCGTGGGATCAAAGTAGGCGTCGGGATTGCGAGGTTGGTACTTGATTGCCTTGCTCGCCACCCGATCTGGAAAGCCGCCGATGGTATTGAAGTGATTGGGCGCATAGCCGGTGCTCACCGGGAATGGGCTCCCCGACTGCGCGGTGATAATTCCACTGGTTTGCCAGCCACCCAGCACGTGCCCGATGAGCCCGCTAAGGTTGCGTCCCGGCAGGTCATAGGTAAAATTCACGGTCAGGTTCTGGCGCTGGTCAAAAGCGGCAGGCCCCTTTTCAATCAATCCGAGATAGCGCGGCGTACCATCGTTGCTGAAATCGGCACTTCCGGCAAAATTGGAACCGGTGTCAATCGTCTTCGAGAAGGTGTAGGAGCCCCGCAACTGCAGACCCCGCGCCAGCCGCTGGTTCAGCGAGAGCCGCAGCGCGTGATAACTGCTGCGCGAGTCGCTCACCTTGGGCCGCACGCGAGCGATGCTCGGAAACATGACCGGCGAGCCGACCGGGACAAACAGACGCCCGTTCACCTCCTGCGCGATGGAAGAATTGGTGAGAATCACGCGCATCAGCGATAACCCGCGGTTGCCGGCGTAGCCCACCTCCACCGTTGTCGTGGGCGTTAGGGAGCGCTGGATGTCGAGACTCCACTTATAGATCGTCGGCTGATCCAGCTTGAACTGAATCGGCTCGGTCTGTGGCCGGCCGCCCAGCAGATTTCCTTGCACCAGCGCGGCGTTGGGGAATCTCGGAGCCACCCCGCCCACCCGCGAGTCCAATTCGGCGTTGGCGAAAAAGGGAGGCGTTGAAACGAAGGAGA
>DATMAF010000111.1:0-2438 GCA_035560315.1 Terriglobia bacterium
CTTCTGTGGCTGCTGGCGGACGGAACCCGCCCCTACCTGAAAGGGAATCCGCCCATCACCGTGGACATCCCCCGGGGGGCGCGCACGCTGGAGATCGCTGCGCGCCTGGAACAGAGCGGCGTGGTTCGCAGCCGGTGGACATTTTTGGCCCTGCACCTGCTCCCGCCCTTTGGGACGCTGAAGGCCGGCGAATACGACTTCACCGAGCCTGCTTCGACCCTGGCAGTGCTGCGCAAACTGGTGCGCGGCGACGTCTCCTATGAGGTGCTGATCGTCCCGGAGGGTTCCAACCGATTTGAGATCGCGGAACGGGTGGCGGCGCAGGGATTTTCCACGCGGGAGGAGTTCCTTCGCGCCACCGAAGATCCCTCGCCGGTCGCCGCGCTCGATCCCCAGGCCGCCAACCTGGAAGGGTATCTTTTTCCCGATAGCTATCACCTGCCGCGCCATGCCCGGCCGGCGCAGATTGTGCGCGCCATGGTGGACCGCTTTCGCGAAGTCTATTTCCAACTGCAACCCCCGTCCGTGCGGCGTTCCATTCGGGAGATCGTCACGATCGCTTCCCTGGTGGAAAAAGAGACCGGGGTGGAGCGGGAGCGGCCGCTGATTGCCGGCGTGTTCTACAATCGCCTGCGGCGCGGCATCGCGCTGCAAGCCGACCCGTCGGTCGCCTACGCCACCTTCCTGCACAGCGGCTACACCGGTTTGGTCCGGCGTTCTGACCTGCGCATCGATTCCCCCTACAACACGTATTTGAACCGGGGCTTGCCGCCGGGCCCCATCGCCAACCCGGGCCGGGCCTCGTTGCAGGCCGCCCTGCATCCCTCTCAAACCGATTACCTGTATTTCGTGGCCAGCGGCGAAGGAGGACACGTCTTTTCCAGGACTCTTGCCGAGCACAACAGCGCGGTGGCCCAGTTCCGCCGCTGGCAAGACGAACGGCGGCAGCAGGCGCGCGCCAATGCCGCCCCAGCAAATCCCGCCGCCGGGGAATCGTCCCGGTGAATCCCTCTGGATTTCCCTTCGGTTGCGCCGCCGTAACGGCTCTGTTACATTGGCTGAGGTAGCAAGTTTTCATGCGAATCGGGAGCAGGAGGCAACGGGTCCAGCGCGGCCGGCGCTCCGCCTCCCTGCTGGTGAGGTGCGGATGGCTAGTGTGCCTGGCCACCGGCTGGAGCGGTTGCGCGGTCCAGAATCGCATCCGGATTCCGACGGCTCCGGCCGCGGCTCCGCTCCGCGAAACCACGCTGCCCGAACTGCTGCAACAGGTGCGGCGGCAGCAGGAGGCGATTCAGACCATTACGGCCACCGTGCAGGTGCAGCCCTCGGTCACCTCCCCGCAGCGGGGGGAGATTGTTACGTACCGCGATGTGCGGGCCTTCCTGCTGATCCGCAAGCCGGCCGATTTGCGGATGATCGGCCAGTACCCGGTGGTGCGCAATACGGCCTTTGATCTGGCCTCCGATGGGGAGCGCTTCGGGTTGTACATTCCCTCCAAGAACCGCTACCTGGTGGGAGACAGCCGGGGCGGGAAACGGTCGAAGTCGCCGCTGGAAAACCTGCGGCCGCAGCACCTCCTGGACGCTTTGCTGGTGGCAGGCCCCCAGCCGGACCGCGAAGAAGCGGTGTGGGAACTCGCCCGCGAAGGCCAGAACAGCTATTATATTGTGCTGATTTTGCGCCGCCGCGAGGAGGGTGGACTGCGGCTGGCGCGGAAACTTTGGTTTGAGCGCGAGCAACTGACGCTGGCGCGCTTGCAGGTTTTTGACGAGGGGGGAGAAGTGGAGACCGATGTCCGCTATTCCTCCTACGGGAACTTTTCCGGCATCCCCTATCCGCAGCGGATCGTGCTGGACCGGCCGCTGGATGATTACGGCCTGGAGCTGACGGTGACGGACCTGAAGTTCAATCTGCCGCTGGAGGATGCCAAATTTGAAATGGCCCCGCCGGCCGGCGCCGAGCTGGTCGACATCGAGAAGACTGCTTCCTAAGAAGGACCTCCGTTTGGTCAACCGCCTGATCCTCGCCAATATGACGATTCGCCCCGTGCGGACGGTGCTGGCCGTCATGGCCGTGGCGATTGAAGTCCTGCTGATCATTATGGTGGTGGGCTTAACCCACGGGATGCTGCAAGAATCGGCGCGGCGCACCCAGGGGGTGGGCGCCGAAATCATGGTGCAGCCGCAGACCACCTCGCTGTTCATGGGCTTCAGCGGCGCGCCGATGCCCGTGCAGATCGCCGAAAAGCTGGCCGAGATCGAGGGCGTCCGGGCCGTGACGCCGGTGCTGGTGCAGGCCAGCACTTCGGGCGGCGTTACGCTCATCTATGGCATCGACCCGGCGGGATTCGATGCCGTCAGCGGGGGCTTCCGCTATCTGGAGGGGCGGGGCCTGGAGTCGCCCGACGAGGTCCTGGTGGACGACATCTATGCCGCCTC
>DATMAF010000112.1:0-4030 GCA_035560315.1 Terriglobia bacterium
TGGAGCGCGATGCCGCCATTGATCGCCCCAGGTGGTCTTGGGAAGGCGTCATGGAAACCCTCCTCCATTGCAAGCCAGGCTCCCAGAATCACCGCGTCGCCTTTTCCAGCCGCTTCCTCCATCCCCAATCCATTGGCCTGCACCAGACGCCTCCGCACGGAGCGTGGGCGGGCGCCGAGCGGTTTGCCAAATCCATCCCAGGATAAAATCATGGCGATCTATACGTACTGCTTGCTGCGGCTTTCCCCGGAACAAACCATCCCGGCCTTGCGGGGCATCGGCGGGCGGCCGGTCTTTCCGCTGCGGTGTGGAAAATACACCATGCTGGTCAGCCGTCTGGAGAAAAACTTTGCGCTCTCCGCGCGCTCGATCGTCGAACACGGCCAGGTCATCGCTCGCCTGTTTGAGGACCAGACGGTTCTCCCCATGCGTTTCGGCACGCTGTTCCGCTCCGAGAAGCAAGTGCTCGACCTGGTCCGGGAAAACCGGCAGGAATTACTGGAGGCCTTTTGCCGTTTGCGCGGCAAGGCCGAGATGCGCGTCAAGATCCTGGTCGGTTTTGAACCCCTGGGCGGCTCCCCAAAACTGGCGGCAGTTCGCAAGCAGCCGCGCCGCTCGCTGCGCCTGGAAGAGCCAGTTCCCCAGAGCGATGGCGAGCCGCTTGATCCGCAATGCCGCGAACTGGCGGCGCAACTCACCCAGCGGTTGCGCGAGATGTTCCATCCGCTGGACCAGCAGGTAACCTGCCGCCGCCTGGCGGAGAGCCAATTGCTGGTGGATTGCGCGCACCTCATTGATGCGGCCAGCGTCGCCGCTTACCACAAGCTATGCAGCCAGGCTTCCGCGCAACTCTCCAACGGAGAATTGAAAGTGACCGGTCCCTGGCCCCCCTACCACTTCCTGCCCAACGCCGTCCGGCTCCCGTCGCGTTCTTCCTCCCCGCCGCTGCGGTCGCGGCAGGGGCTGCGGCTTGCTGCCCTGACCCATTAGCATCCCAGAGCAATCCTCTGAGAAAAACACTGCCTCCGGCGGCATTCCTGTTTCCGCCAAAGAAAAAGGCCACCCGGCGCAACCGGGTGGCCTGAGGGTTTGCTTTTCTGGACCGGCTAGAACGAAAGCCGCAGAGCGAACTGCATCTGTCGGGCATTCGTCCGGGTGGACTCAATCCGGCCCGCGCCCGCCTGCACCACGCCATTGCGGTTGAATACGGTCAGGCCGGGGCTGCCGAAGTTCGGCCGGTTGAAGAGGTTGAACAGCTCCCAGCGGAATTGCAGGATGCCGTTCTCGCCCAGTTTCGACAACCGGGTCTCCTTGGCTAGCGTGAAATCGAAATTGGCGACTCCGGGAGCAATCAGGGTGTTGCGTCCCAGATTCCCCAGGAACGCTCCGGTGCTGGCTGTCTGCCCGCCCGGTAGCAGGTTGGGATTGCATGGCAGCCCGGCCGGAAGACCCAGATCGGTGCGGGCATCGCGCGCGCAGTTGGTCAGCGGATAGCGGTAATTGCTGGGGTCATAATACGCGTCGGGATTCTGGGCCCGAACGGCATTCTGATTTCCTCCGGGCGCCAGGTCGATGCTGCTGCCTTCCACGAAGGTCATCGTGTAGTCGGTACCCCCGATGCGGGAACGCGCTCGCGTGGCGGAGGGGTTCAGCGGGAAGCCGTCGTTCAAGCGCAGGCTGCCGCTGGTGGTCCAACCGCCCAGGATCCAGCCCGCCGCGCCGGTCAGATTCCGGCCCGGCAGTTCGTAGGTGAAATTGGTGTTCCAGCTATTGCGGACATCGAAGCCCGATAAACCGTGGTCCTTGTCCAGCCCGTAGCCGCGGCGGTCGGAGCTGCCGAAATCGCTGGAGCCGGTCCAGGTGGAAGTGTCGTCTGTGGATTTCGCAAAGGTGTAGGTGCTCTGGAGCTGGAAGCCCCGGCTGAAGCGCTTGTTCACCGCGAACCGGAAGGCATGATAATCGGAGGTCGCATCGGTGATGCGCCAGCGCATGCGGTTCCAGTTGGGATTGAGCAGCGCTCCGTTGGGGTTGAGCAAGATGAAGCGCTGCTGGCCGGGACCGTTCGGGTTCGGCAGCCAGACGCTCTGGGTGTAGTTCAGCATCACCGCGCCGCGGATCAGGTGCGTGCCGCGCGCGGCGGAATAACCCGCTTCCACCGTCAGGTCGCCCAGCACCTGCTGCTCGATGTCGAGGCTCCACTTGTAGACCGCCGGCTGATCCACTTCATATTGGAATCCGTCGGCCTGCGGTTTGGAGCCGATGTTCCGGGTCAGCAGGTCCCGCTGCGTTACGAACATGTTCGGGAAATCGATGCGGGTTCCCGTCGGCACCAAGCCCTGCCGGGCGGCGGCGTCCAGGTCGCGCTGGAAAATTTCCGCCACCGAGAAGAAGGGCGCCATGCGCACGCCGGCGGTGATGTAGGCGTTGGGCATGATCTGGTCGTGGAACAGGCCGAATCCGCCGCGAATGGACATCTTGCCGCTGGCGAACGGCGACCACGCGAAGCCCACCCGGGGCGCGAAGTTCTTCAGCGAAGGGTTGCGGAAGTAGGGATCGCCCACATCGACGCCGAATTCGTTCACGGTGTAGAAATGCTCGTCCCGCATGTCGCGGATGGTGGCGACCTTGCCGTTCACTTCGGTGGGAACTTTGATGAACTCATAACGCACGCCCAGGTTCAGAGTCAGCCCGGGACGCACGTTCCAGTCATCGTGAATGTAGAAGCCGTGCACGTTCTCGCGCCAGCCGCGAATGTCATCCGATCCCGGCCGGATGAAGTTGGCGTTGTTGGCGTTGTTGTTCAGAAAGTCATTCATGCTCGAGAAGCTGAAGCTGCCCCCGGGATAGAAGTCCGAGCGCTGGTTGAACTGGAAGCGCTCAAACTGCCCCCCGAACTTGAACGAGTGCGCCCCCTTGTAGTAGGTGAGGTCTTCTTTGAACTGGAAGGTGTTCTGGTTGTGAATCTTGGGGTTGGTGGTGTCCCCGCCGAAGCCGGTAAAGTCCGTGATGTTGACGATGCCCGGCACATCCGGCTCGCTGCCCAGGCTCTTGCCCAGGAACTCCGGGAACAGGCCGTCGGTGCGCGGCACATCGAAGAAAATCAGGCTGGTGCGGTTGAAGGAGAAATGGGTTCTCCCGAGCAGCGCCGGCGAATAGATGTGCTGCTGTTCAATCGTGGCGTAGCGGCTGGCGGTCTTTGCCGACTGCGCCGTGTTGAACTCCGGAATGTAGCGGTTCGAATTGTCCACCGTGATGCGGCCGAAGATGGAGTCCGAATCGTTGAAGCGGTGGTCAATCCGGCCGGTGTAATAATCCTGGTTGACCGAGGTGGGATTGCTCACGTTGAAGTCCGCCCGCTGGGCGTCGAGCGTGGCTCCGTTCGGCAACGGATAGGCTTCAAAGTAGGGCCGGGTCGCCGGAGAAATGGGCGTGGCCCCGCTGGCTACCGACTGCCGCAACGCCAGGGAAGGAACCGTATAGGTGCTGGTGTCGCCCTGGCGTTCGCGCATGCCCTCATAGCTGCCGAAGAAGAACGTCTGGTCGCGGACGATGGGCCCCCCCAGGGAGCCGCCGAACTGATTGCGCTTGAACTCCGCTTTTTTTCCGTCGTTGAACTTGTTGTCTTCCCACTTGGCAGCGTCCACGTTGTCGTTGCGCAGAAACTCAAACAGGGAGCCGTGGAAGGCGTTTTCTCCGGACTTGGTGACGGCGCTGATCACGCCGCCGGTGTGGCGGCCGTATTCGGCGTCATAGGCGTTGGTCACCACGCGGAACTCGCGCACCGTCTCCATGCCGGCGACGGTCTCGGCCGCGCTGCCGGAGGTTCCGGCGGCGTCGTTAATGTCGGCGCCATCGAGCATGAAAACGTTGGAGGAGTAGCGCTGGCCGGAGATGGCCAGCTTGCGGCCAAAGCCCTTGGTGGCGCTGCTGTCGCCGGCTTCCGCAAAGACGGTATTGGAGGTGGCCGCCACGGCCAGCTCGATGAAGCTGCGGGCGTTCAGCGGGATGTCCCGCATCTGCTTGGAATCCA
>DATMAF010000113.1:0-3111 GCA_035560315.1 Terriglobia bacterium
CATTGCTCAACCTGCTGGACAACGCCTTGCAATACACTCCCGCCGGCGGCCGCATCTCCGTGCAGGCTTGCCAGCGCGCTCAGGAGATTATCCTCTCCGTCTCCGACACCGGCATCGGGATCCCTCGCGCCGACCAGCAGCGCATCTTCGAGCGCTTCTACCGGGTGGACGATGCCCGCTCGCGGGAAGCGGGCGGCACTGGCCTGGGGTTATCCATCACCAAGCACTTGGTGGAAGCCCACTCCGGACGCATCGAGTTGGTCAGCCAGGTCGGGCACGGCTCCACGTTCTCGATCATCCTGCCGGCGCCGGCAGCCTGAGTCCTCCCATTCACGCAAGATTCACTCCGGTTTCATCGTCCGATCATTTTCCCCCGTTTACCTTGCTTGCGTAGTCGCTGGAATGACAAGGCGGGGCTCCGCGGGGGGAAAAGTTCCCGCCTTGTCAGCCCGGAACCGCGCCGGCTGGCCGTTCACATTCCCCCGATCGTTTGTAACCAAATATTTACATTGTGTTCATTTTTTATCAACGGCCCGGAAGGCAGACTGAACCTTCAAGACGCCGCGTGAAGGAACGCCGGCCGCGCGCCAGCCGTCGCGGTGGGAAAGAATCACCGGAACGAAATCAGCGGGACATCAGGGCAAGGGCCGTTCCAGCGTTTTGGCTGCACGGGCGTGAGTGATCCAGAAGTTATTCCAGGAAGGGGATCGGATTGGAGATGAGGCAACCATACAGCAGGTGGAAATTCCGCCAGACGGGGATGCTGCGAATGAGCTGTCTGTGGATGGGATGGCTGTTGCTTTCGGGTTCGCCCGTGGGAGCGCAGAACACGGTGACGGTCGTGAACGGCCCCAGTTTCCGAACAGACCAGCCGGTATCGCCGGGCTCGTGGGTCTCCGGATTTGGGACGTTCCCCAATGTGGGCCAAACGCAGGCCGCGGCGCTTCCGCTTCCCAAGACCCTGGGCGGGGTGACGATCACCGTGGCTGGCGTGGAAGCGCCGATCAACTACGTCTCCTCGACGCAAGTGAATTTTGTGATTCCGTATGGGACTCCCGTCGGCCTGCATCCCGTCGTGGTCACGGGTCCGGGCGGAACCGCCACCGGAACCGTCCGGGTGATCAACGCCGCTCCGGGACTTTTCAAGCTGGACACGGCGAACCCGCCCCGTGGGGCGATCCTGAATCAGGACAGCAGCGTCAACGCGCAGGACCGGCCCGCCATCCGCGGGCAAGCCATCCAAATCTTTGCCACCGGCCATAGCGCGCTGCGCCAGCCGCTTGCGGACGGGGCCGCAGGACCGGTTCCGGCGATCGAGACGCAGGCGCGGCCGCAAGTCTTCGTCGGCGGCGTGGAGTGCCAAGTGGAGTTCAGCGGGCTGGCGCCAGGATTCGCGGCGCTGTGGCAGATCAACGCCCGCATTCCCGCTCTCTCCTTTCTGGCCGGCAAGCTTCCCGTTCAAGTCTTTCTGAACGGCGTGGACTCCAACGAGGTGACCATCTATGTTGCTCCGTAGTTTGCTCGCGGCAGCGCTGCTGGCCGGCTCGCTTTCTCCAGGGTATGCCCAGAGCCGCAATGGGACCATCGTGGGGGCGGTGCTGGACAGCCAGACCGGCCATCCCATCCCCGGCGCCGAGGTCGCGGTCAGCGGAACCGCCAGCGCCCAGGCCACCACGGATTTGCAGGGCCTGTACCGCATTGCGGTGCCCCCCGGCACCTATGTCGTGGCGGTGCGCTCGGCGGGCTACCACGGCGTCGAATTGACGGAGGTGATGGTCGAGGCGGGCAAGACCGTGGAAGCCAGCACGGTGCTGGTGAGCCTTGCGGCCGTTACTTCGATTGACGTCGTGGAAAGCGCCTCGGCCGTCGGGGCCACGGCGCAGGCCATGCTGATCGAGCAAAAGCTCGCGCCGGTGATCAGCGACAGCCTCAGCCGCGAAGAACTGTCCGCCAGCACAGCCGGAGACGCCGCGGGAGCCCTGGAGAAGGTGACCGGCGTCAGCGTGGTGGGCGACGGCTATGTGTACGTCCGCGGCCTGGGGGAACGCTACAGCGCGGCGCAGATGAACGGCGCCGTGATAACCACCACGGAGCCGGAGAAGCGGGTGGTTCCGCTGGATCTGTTTCCCTCTTCGCTGATCGAGAACCTGCGCATCTCCAAGACCTATTCCCCGGACCTGCCGGCGGAGTTCTCGGGCGGCCTGGTGGAGATGAAAACCATCGAGTTCCCCGCTCAGCCCATTCTGAACCTTTCGGTCAAGTCGGGATTCAACACCGCCACCACGTTCGGCCAATTTCTGAGCTATCCAGGCGGAGCACACGACTTTTTTGGATTTGACGACGGTTCCCGGAACCTCCCCTCGCTGATTCCCGGCGAGCAGCGGCTGTTCCAAGGGGCCTTTACTCCCGCCGAGTTGCAGCAGTTTGGGAGGGCGTTCTCCGTCAACTGGGAGCCGACGCCGATTCAATCCATCCGGCCAGCCGTTGCGTGGTCGGCAGTGGCGGGAGGAACCTTTGGCCGCTTCGGCCTGGTGGGGGCGCTGACCTTCGACAATACGCCGCACCTCCAGGAAGAAGTGCAGCGTTATATCCGCCAGGGCGCCAACGCGCCGGTCATTTACTCCGAATATAAGGATTTCCGCACCTATACCCAGCAGGCCAAGCTGGGGGCGGTCTTCAATGCTTCCGTGCAGCTCCGTCCGAACCATCAGATCCTGTTCCGCAATACGCTGACGCGCGATGGGGAGAAATCCGTGCGTGAATTCTCCGGCTATGACGGCGGGATCGACTCCGAGGTATTCTCCCAGCGGCTGCGCTGGGTGGAGCGGAAGAACTACATCGCCAGCATCGAGGGAAACCACTCCTTCCCCGCTCTGGGCAACGGGCTGGTGCACTGGCAGTTCACGCGCTCCCTGTCGACGCGCAAGGAACCCGACCTCCGGGAGGTCATCCGCGGCAAGCTGCCCGACGGCCAGTATATTTTCGTTTCGCTGGGCTCCTCGGCCGTGCGGTATTTCGGAGAGTTGGAAGACCGCATCAACGAGCCGCAGATCGACTTCAGCATTCCCTTCTACAAAGGCTCTCTTACGGGCCTCTTCAAGACCGGCTTCC
>DATMAF010000114.1:0-3280 GCA_035560315.1 Terriglobia bacterium
TCGCCGGAAACCCTGCCCCAAACCGTGTCCGGGGAACCGGAGTCCGAGCCGGCGCAGTTCCCGCCGGAGGAGATGGCGGGGCCGCCGGAAGCGGAGGCCCCTTCGCCCCAAGCGGCGCTCCGCGAGCGCTCGGCCAACGCCCGCTTTCAGAGAAAACCGCGCTGGGGCATGCGAAAACAGCCGCGCGGACGCGGCGAGGCGGTCCGCCGCAAGGCGCGGGGCTGGGAGCGCGAGACGCCGAAGCCGCTGATCGGCGATCTGCTGAAGGAAGGCCAGGAAATCATCGTGCAGATCGCCAAGGAGCCGCTGGGCAAGAAGGGCGCGCGGATCACCTCGCAC
Organism: Terriglobia bacterium; assembly: GCA_035560315.1. Lineage (GTDB taxonomy): Bacteria > Acidobacteriota > Terriglobia > 2-12-FULL-54-10 > 2-12-FULL-54-10 > DATMAF01. The sequence goes on from DATMAF010000114.1 coordinate 340, forward strand.
ATCGCGCTTCCGGGCCGCTACATTGTTTACATGCCCACACTCGACCATGTGGGGGTTTCCCGCAAGATCGCTTCGGACGAGGAACGACAGCGCCTGAAGCGCATCCTGGTGGAGCTGACCCGGAACCTTTCCGGCGGCTTCATTGTCCGCACGGCGGGCGAAGGCCACAGCGAAGAGGACCTGAACCAGGACATCCAGTTCCTGGTGAAGCTCTGGGCCGAGATCAAGGCCAAGGCCGAGAGAAGCACCGCTCCGGCGCTGCTGCACCACGACCTGGATCTGACCCTGCGCACGCTCCGCGACCAGCTTTCCGACGAGTTTCAGACCATCTGGGTTGACAATGAGCAGGTCTACGAGCAGGTGGTCAGCCTGGTGCAGAAGTTCCAGCCCGCCCTGGTGCACCGCGTGCGGTTGTACACCAAGGATGTGCCGCTATTTGAAGAAACCGGCGTCCAGGATGAAATCAACAAAGCCTTGAAACCCAAGGTGTGGCTGAAGTCCGGCGGCTACATTGTCATCAACCAGACGGAAGCGCTGGTGGCGATTGACGTCAACACCGGCAAATTCGTGGGCAAGTCGAACCGCCTGGAAGACACCATTGTCAAGACCAACGTGGAAGCCATTCAGGAAATCGTGCGGCAGATCCGCCTGCGCGACTTGGGCGGCATCATCGTGATCGATTTCATCGACATGGATGAGCGCAAAAATCGCCAGAAAGTGATGGCCACGCTGGAAGAAGCCATGCGCGCCGACAAGGCTCCCTCCAAGATTCTTTCCTTCAACGAGTTCGGACTGCTCGCCATCACCCGCAAGCGGGTGCGCCAGTCCCTGGAACGCACCCTCTGCCAGCCTTGCGCCTATTGCGGCGGATCGGGGCTGGTGAAATCGCCGCGCACCGTTTGTCTGGAAATTCTGACCGAGGCCCGCAAGCTGGCATCGGAGCTCGAAGGCAAGCAGGTTACCCTGCGGGTCAACCCGGAAGTGGGCAAAGTCCTCAAGTCGCGCGAGAGTGGCATCTTGGATGCGCTGGAAGAGATCGCGGGACGCGGCGTCATCATCCGCAATGACCCGGCCGTGCACATCGAGAATTTTTATTTTGACTAGCGGCAAACTGTGGTGCCGGGGCGGAACCATTGCAGGCTCCTCCCGGCTACCCCGGGGCGGGACGGACGGGGGGAGGATGCTGGCGGCTCTTGCGGTTGCGGCAATGATCAGCGCCGGGGAGCCGCCGCGCCCGCAGGAGCGCGCCCCCGAGTTCCCCGTGCGGTTGGGAACGCAGCGGCCGGCCGAAAAAAACAAGCGAACGGTGGCGCTGGAATTTCATCCCCCGACGGGGAAGCCTGTCCGCCGGCTTCGCGTCGCAATCGAGGTCGCGCCAGGCCCCTGGCGGTTCGAAAGAGCGCAGCCATCCTCGGACGCAACGCTCCAGATTCACACGGAGAAAAAGGAGGAGGAGCGCGTTTCTGGAGCCGGAGAGAAGCACTTCGTAACCGTCCTGTCGCTTTCCATCGCCGCCAAGCAGGGGGCCATAGCGGCGGGCGTGGTGGGGCAGTTGGAGTTCACGCTGGCGCCGCCCGGCTCGTCCCAGCAAATCCCCTTGCTGCTCCGCGAGTGGGAACTTTCCAGCGGGGAGTCCCCGCCTCCGCCGGCTCCCGCCGCGCTGGAGCCGCCCGCCGGCGAGCCGGCCGCAAATCCCGCCGTGGGCTGCTTCGTTTTTGCGCATTGATTGCCCCGGCTGACCCCGACCTCAGCCGTGCAGCAGGTACATGAGCCATGCCGCTCCCAGGCTGATCACCAGAAACAGGGCGAAGACCCAGAGGCCATAGAGGAGCCGTTCGCGGTTGGTGTTCTTGCTGGTTATGCCAAAGACCACGGACGTGGCGGCGGCGAAAATCAGGGCGGCTGTGAAATGCGAAATCATGGTGATTGCTTCGGAGCGGCAGCCTACGGCTTGTTGCCCACGGCGATGTCGTATGCATCCAGGATGCACAGCACGTTGAGCAGCCCCGCCACCAGCAGAAACTTGGTTCCGTAATCGGCCGCGGGAGCCGCGGCCGGGGCCGGGTCGTAGCCCGCAAACCGCGCGCCAAAGTACAGCAGGCCGGAGCAAAAATTCCCCAGCGAACCCAGCGTCTCGACAATGCTGCTGGGATTGAAGTGGAAGAAGCGGCCGCCCAGCGCCACGCCCATCACAAACAGAAAGCCGATCGTCGCCAGCAGCAGGATTCCCCGTCCCCAGCGGCGTTGCAGAAGGTGGCCCCCGCCGGGCACCAGCCAAGCCGCTACGATCACGGCCACCGGGACCTGGAGCTTGGTGGTGGATTCCGTTGCCGCCGCTTTGCTTGCCATGAACCGCTCAGGCCGCCTTCTCCGCCACGGGAATGGCGATGATCTCCTGCTGCACCGCGCCGGTGACGCGGGCGCTGCTGCCGTCCACAAACACGTTCACCTCGCTGCGCACGCCGAATTCCGGCAGATAGATGCCGGGCTCGATGGAAAAGCCGGTGCAGGGGATGATCTCGCGATCGTCATGCGTTTCGAAGTCATCCATATTGGCTCCGTTGCCGTGCACCTCGACGCCGATCGAGTGGCCGGTGCGATGCGGGAAACAGGCCCCGTAGCCGCTCTGCTCGATGACGCGGCGGGCCGCCTGATCCACCTCCCAGCCGCGCAGCGTGCGGCGCTCCCGCACCGCGCTCTGCACCGCCGCCACGGCCGCGTCGCGCGCCGAGCGAACGATCTCGAAGATGCTCTGGATGCGTTCCGGCGGACGGGGCCCCAGAAAACCAACCCACGTCACATCATAATAGACCGCGCCTGGCTGGTCGAGCTTTCCCCAGACGTCCAGCAACACGAAATCCCCGGGGCGAATCGGGGCCGCGCTGTCAGGGGCCGGCAGGTAATGCGGCTTGGAGGTGTTCTGGCCGGCGGCCACCACCGG
>DATMAF010000115.1:0-5222 GCA_035560315.1 Terriglobia bacterium
CGCCTATCTCAGCGGGGAACCGGCGGAAGAAGTTGTAGAAAACGTGCCGGGAGTCAACGCAGCGCTGATCGAAGAGCATGAGGAAAGCGCGGTGGCGGCGCTGGCCGCCCTCGAGGTGTTGGGAGCGCTGTCTCTGCTGAGCCTGTTCTTCTCCCGCAAGTCAGCCAGTTCCGCTCCGGCATTGCTGGTCCATGGCAGTCTGTTGCTGGCGCTGGTCGCCTTTGGACTGGTCGCATGGACCGCTCACCTGGGCGGCCAGGTGCATCACCCGGAGATCCGCGCCGGAGCGCAGTGGCAGGCGCCGGAAGGGGGCTCAGAGCAAGGGCGGAGCATTCCTGGAGAGCCGGGTGAGCAAAGCGGACGAAGAGGGGAAGTGGAGGATGAAGAGTAGGCTGCGGGCCGCCGCTGCAAATGCTTTTCCGGCAGCCTCGCTCAGAGTCTCCACTGGCGCAGCAAGACGCGGCAGGTGCAGAAGCGGCCCAGGTGAAACAGCCCCACGAGATCGGCGGTAAAGTCGAACGGCTCGATCGGCGGCGGCGCGGTTCCCAGCCCCAGCGTGATGTGCGGAACGAAATTGCCGTAGCTGGCCGCGGCGCGGAAATTCGCCACCCATTCCACATCCTTTTCCCGGGCCGGTTCGCTCTCGGCATAAAAGGCCGAAGGGTCTCCGCCCTCCTCCTCCCACTCCTTGAGCGCGTCCATGAGGCGGACGTGCAGCGCAACCAGTTCGGGGGTGCGGTCCAGCAGGAGCGAAACCACGGACCGCTGCTCCACAATGGCAAGGGCCGAAACCGGGATGGCCCGGACGGGTTTGAGAAGCAGATTCAGGCGCTCCACCAGCAGCGGCACGGCCCCGGGGGAAAGGAAGAGCTGCGCCAGCGAAACGTGCGGGACATGCGTCTCGTCGAGGCGGAGCCCGCCCGCCCGCAATCCTTGGTTGAGCTGGCGGGCGCGGTCCTGCACCCACTCGGGCGGCACCAGCGCCACATCCACAGCGATGAGCGAACTGTGCGCCGCCCGCATCCCAATGCTCCTGCCCGCACCCCGGAGGCCGTCTTCTGCCGCGCCGCCCTTTCGCGGGGCGCTCCCCAGGGGTTGCCAATCCACCGCCGGGCTAGGATAATTGATAAGTTCACAGCCCGGCAACCGGCCGGGCAGGGCACGGTTCGCAGAAACCAGAGCACCGGCGCGGGAAGGACGCTATGGCGGCAACGAAAGAGCAGAGAGACGTTTCCGGATTGATCGGGCGGCGCGTGGAGGAGTTGAGCCTCTCCGAGCGGCTGCGGTATGCCAACACCTGGGTGGCGTTCCGCATCTACACCCCGACGACGGAACTGGTGCAGCGGGACGGCCAGCCCGCTATTGACCTGCGTTCCCGCCGTATCGAAGCGGCCGGGGCCAGCCCGCAGGAACTGATCGCGCAGTTGCGGCGCAGGAATCTGGATCCGGCCGAGTATGAGTTCACCATCCTGAAGCAGCCGTATTGAGAAGGCAGAAGGAACAAGCCAGAAGAAGCCGCTCCGGGCGGAAGGGCACTGATGTCGACCACCAAGACAGCCGCGTCGGGTAGGGAAGCTCTGCTCGAAAAGTATGAGCCGGTGATCGGGCTGGAGGTGCACGTCCAGCTTGCCACGCGCTCCAAGATCTTCTGCGGCTGCTCGACCAAGTTCGGCGCGCCGCCCAACAGCAACACCTGCCCGGTGTGTCTGGGCTTGCCCGGGGCGCTGCCCGTGCTGAACCGCGAGGCCGTGGCCATGGCGGTGAAGGCGGCCATGGCGCTCAACTGCCGCATCAACCGCACATCGATCTTCGCGCGCAAGAATTACTTCTACCCCGACCTGCCGAAAGGCTACCAGATTTCGCAGTTTGACCAGCCGCTGGCGGAGCACGGCTGGCTGGTGATCCACACCGGCGGGGTGGAAAAGAAGATTGGCATCACGCGCCTGCACCTGGAAGAAGACGCCGGCAAGAGCATCCACGACGGCTTCCTCGATTCGGACCGCAAGACCTACGTGGACCTGAACCGCAGCGGAGTGCCGCTGAGCGAGATTGTCTCGGAGCCGGACCTGCGCAGCCCGGAGGAGGCCTACGACTACCTGACGCGGCTGAAGCAGACGCTGCTCTATTTGGGCGTCTCGGACTGCAACATGGAGGAAGGAAGCCTGCGCTGCGACGCCAACGTCAGCGTCCGGCCCCGCGGGCAAACGGAGTTCGGCGTCAAGACCGAGGTCAAGAATCTGAACTCGTTCCGGTTCCTCCAGCGCGCGCTCGAATACGAAATTGCGCGGCAGATCCAGGTGCTGGAAGAAGGCGGCCGGATCACGCAGGAGACCCGCCTGTGGAACTCCGGCCAGGGCCGCACCGAGGGGATGCGCAGCAAGGAGTTTGCGCATGACTACCGCTACTTCCCGGAGCCGGACCTGCTGCCGCTCATCGTCAGCGAGAAGTGGCAGGAGGAGATTCGCGCCTCCATTCCGGAGCTGCCCGAGGCCAAGCGCCGCCGCTTCCTGCAGCAATACAATCTCAGCGCCTACGACGCCGACGTGCTGACGCAGAGCAAGGAACTGGCGGCCTATTACGAGAGCGTGGCTGAGAAATCTCCCGACGCCAAGATGGCCGCCAACTGGGTGATGGTGGAACTGCTTGGCGCCCTGAATGCCGCCGGAAAGCCAATCAGCCAGTCACCGGTGTCCAGCCATTCATTGGCGCGGCTGCTGGCGCTCATCGGCGAGGGGACGCTTTCCGGCAAGATGGCCAAGAGCGTCTTCGAGCAGATGTTCGCAACCGGCAAGGACCCCGAGGCGCTGGTGGCTGAGATGGGATTGCGGCAGATCACCGACGACGGCCAGATCGCGGAGGTGGTGCGCAAGGTGGTGGCGGCGAATCCCAAACAAGTGGAGCAATACAGGGCCGGCAAGACCGCGTTGTTCGGCTTTTTCGTCGGGCAGGTGATGAAGGAAACCAAGGGCCAGGCCAACCCGCAGAAGGTGAACGACCTGCTCAAGGCGGAGTTGGAGACGTCGTAGTCAAGCCCCGACATCAGGGAGCGGCCGCCCTAGCGCATGAGCCAATGAGCAAGGGTCTGGTGGCAGCCGAAACGCAGAGTCTTTGCCGCGCTCCGAATGACCAGAAACACGATGTGAGGAGAGATGGGATGCTGAAAGAGGGGGATGCAGCGCCGGATTTCCAGTTGCAGGATGAGTGCGGCTGCACGCTGAGCTTAAAAAATTTCCGCGGCCATCCGCTGGTCATCTATTTCTTCCCGCGCGCCGACACGCCGGGATGCACCATTGAAGCCAAGGAGTTTGGGGCCATCTTCGGCAAGTTTCAAAAGGAAAAGGCCGCGGTGGTGGGCGTCAGTCCGGACACGCCCGAGGCGCAGGCGAAATTCAAGAAGAAATATGACCTGCCCTTCACACTGCTATGCGATACCGAGCACAAGATGGCGGAGGCCTACGGCGTCTGGCGGGAAAAGAATCTGTACGGCAAGAAAGTGATGGGCGTCGCGCGCACCACCTTCGTCATTGACGCCAAGGGCAGGATCAAGAAAATCTTCGAGAAAGTAAAGCCCGAGGGCCACGCCGCCGAGGTGCTGGCCGCCTTACAAAGCTAGCCGCGGCATGCTCCTGCCTTTGGGGAAAATCACCGTGCTGCACGTGGGAGACACTGCCCCGGACTTCGAACTGCTCGATGAGGGGAACCGTCCGGTCCGCTTGACGGACTTTCGCGGGCGCCCGCTGGTGCTTTACTTCTTCCCAAAGGCCGGCACGCCCGGCTGAACCAAAGAGGCGCTCGCGTTCCGCGACGCAATCACGGAGTGGATGAGCCGGAAGGTTGCCGTCGTGGGCATCAGCCCGGATCCGCCCGCTACGCAGGCGAATTTCAAACAGAAACACCGCCTCCCGTTTCCCTTGCTCGCCGACACCGAACGCGTGGTGGCGCACCGCTACGGCGTCATCGATCCGAATACGCTCGCCGGGCGATGGCTGAAATGGGTCCGCCGAACCACGTTTCTCATTGGTCCCGACGGCCGGATTCAGAGGATTTTCCGGAACGTCAGCGCGAGCGGCCACGCCCGGCAGGTGCTGGCCGCCCTCGGAGAATCGATTCGCGGCCAGCCCGCGGCGGGGCCGGGTCATGCCGGGCGCGCCGGAGACGGGTGAGCAGCTTCGTAGGCGCGGATGTGCGGCTCCTGCTTCAGAAGATATCCCAGCTGATCCACACCGGCGAGCAGGCACTGCTTGGAAAAATTGTCTATCGGGAACTCGACCTTGCGGCCTGTGGGCAGCGTGAGGGTCTGCGAGGCCAGGTCGATGGTAACCTGGACGGTGGGGTCGGCCTCCACCCTGCGGAACAGTTCGGCGTGGACTTCGGCGGGAACCACCACAGGCAGCAGGCCATTCTTCAGCGCATTGCCGCGAAAGATATCCGCGAACGAGGTGCTGATAACGGCGCGGAAGCCCCAGGCCAGCAACGCCCAGGGAGCGTGTTCGCGGGAACTGCCCGTGCCGAAGTTGCTCCCGGCCAGCAGAATCCGGCAGCCCTGGGCCCGCGGCTGGTTGAGGATGAACTCCGGCAGCGGATTGCCGTTCTGGTCGAACCGCCAGTCGTGGAACAGATAGCGGTCCATCCCGGCCTTGTCCGTGACTTTCAGGAAGCGCGCCGGGACAATGATGTCCGTGTCCACGTTGTCATGGGGAAACGGAACGATGCGGCTGGTCAAGGTGGTAAACGGTTCCATGTCCTGTTCTGCTTCTCCACTCCCTCGTCGCTGCTTCGGGTTTTCCATCCTCCCGCTGCCGGACGGTTGCCGCGCGACAGTCCCTCATGGCCCCGAGCGGTCAATCCCAGGGCGGCTCTGATTAGAGCAGCGCGCGGACGTCGGCGATGCGCCCCGCGATGGCGCTGGCGGCGGCAGTGAGCGGGCTGGCCAGGAACGTGCGCCCGCCGGGGCCCTGGCGGCCTTCAAAGTTGCGGTTACTGGTGGAAACGCAATACTGTCCGGGCTTGAGCTCATCGCCATTCATGGCTAGGCACATGCTGCAACCCGGCTCCCGCCACTCCGCGCCCGCCGCGCGGAAAATCTGCGGCAACCCTTCGGCCTCGGCTTGCCGCTTGACCTGCTGCGAGCCGGGCACCACCAGGACTCTGGTCCGCGGATTCACCTTCCGGCCTTTGAGAATCCCGGCGGCGGCGCGCAGATCGGAGATGCGCGAGTTGGT
>DATMAF010000116.1:0-4060 GCA_035560315.1 Terriglobia bacterium
CGTGCGGACGCATGCCGACGAACCCCGGTCCTTCAACACCAATGCCGGTGAGATGGAGCTCCAGTTCCAGGGCGAAGGCGGGGCCCCGCCGCAGTCGCGCCTATCGGGAGCCCGTGGGACCCGCGCCCTGTGGGAGGCCAACGTCAGCGTCGGCGGCAAGGGTTATGACCTTGTCATTGAGGGCACCGGCGGCCCGAATCCCAAGGCTGCCTATCGCTGGGAGTATATCCCGTGGGACACCTCCGACAAGTTCCTGAACAGCATGGCCGCCTTCCCCTATGAGATTCAGGAACTGATCGACGTGAAAATGTGGAACACGATCAAAAGTGCGCGGACGATCCACGCCACCGATCCCGAAGGCACCGACATCACCTGGCATTGGGACCCCAAGTTCGAGGGCATGCTGCGGGAAAACTGGCCCGGCTACGAGATCCTCAAACAGGGGCACATCAGCCCCATGCCTCTTTTCATGAGCCCGGTGGAAGCCAATGCCAACGGGAAGATCGCTGGGACGCTGAACCACGCTGGAACCTTTCCCCACCTGACTCTCACCATTACCAAGAACGAGATTACGAAAGTAGAGGGTGGCGGAGAGTTCGGGCGCCGCTGGAACGAGGTCCTGGAAGACTGCAAAAAAGTCGGCATCCATTATCCCGGCTTCCCGGCCGTCGGATGCGGCTGGTTTGAGGAGGCGGCCATCGGGACCGATCCGTGGAGAACACGCGACCTGGCAGCCGAAATTCGCAACCGCTACGTCTGGGAACGGGGCCGCTCGGGAGTCATCCACTGGGGTCTGGGCGTCAGCCAGAACTTTGAATATCATCCGGCCATTCAGCAGTGGTATCGCGAGAATGCCAGCAAGGCCAAACGGGGCGGGGGCCACAACCACATCCACACCTACCTGACGACGATGGATATGACCGATGCCAATGGCAAAATCACTCGCGTGATCGACAAGGGGCGCCTGACGTTCCTGGATGACCCCGACGTGCGTCGAGTGGCGGCCAAATACGGCAACCCCGACGAACTGCTGCGTGAGCGATGGATTCCGCGGTACCCGGGAATCAACCTGCCCGGCGACTACTGGAAGGATTATGCCCAGGACCCCTATGCGTCCATCCATCCGCATCAGGAGCGACTCCGCCGGGAGGCGGGCTGGAAGCCGGAGATGGGCGACTAGCCGGAGCGCAGGAGAACCGCAGCGCTCCTGCTGTTTGGCCACCGCTTAGTGGGTGAAAAAAAAGCAGGAAACCAGCGGCTCGGAGCCGGCTGCGAGAATCTCTACGAGTTCGGAAACAACTTCCACTTCGGGAAGCGGCCGGCCGCTACCCTGCTCGGTTGCCTCCGCCGTCGTGTGGAGAGTGATGTTGGCGGGCCCCGCCTTATCGGCAACCTGGAAGGTCAGGTAGGCGAGCAACCCGCCCGGAATGCCGCCTCCATCGGCCGCTTCGCCCACGGTGGCCACCAGCGTGAGCAGGGCGCGCTCTAGGCCCTGCTCATCCTTCCTTTCTTCATATTGATGGCGAAGCTCCACGCCGGCCGACGCCGCAGCGCTTCCTCTTTCTAGGCGAGAAAACCTGAGGTTGCGGCTCACGAAGCGGATCTCGGCACGGAGCTGCCCCACGTCCAAGCCCTCGGCGCGCGTGAAGTAGATCGGGACTACCAGCCTGCCGCCGGGCGTGCCGGAGCCGCCGCCAAGCGTGAGACGAGGAAGGCTCGTGGAAGGCCTGCTCGGTGGTTCCTGCGTCGCTGCTACCCCCGCGCAGGTCCCAAGGAAGAATGCGAGGACCCACCCGCGGCACCTGTGACCGCCTCCCCTGGCGCACCATCGGCGGGCCGCTTCTTGGCTGCTTGATTCGGTCATTTGCTGGGCTCGCTCTGTGTATAGCCTCGCTGTCCGATACAAGTCCAATACATTCTAACTTCTTTACTGAGACAAGCAGCGTATCAGAAGGGCGCCGCACAGATTTGCCGCGAGCACCGGCCGGGGTTGGCTGGAATTCTGAGGAGCGACAGCAGGCGCGGAGCGGCACTACGGTTCTGGAAGCTGTTGCACAACCCAATCCATGTGCTGATTTGCCTTGAGAGTGCAGTCTCGGATGCCGGACAAGGTGGCTGAAGCGAGAACCGATGCCACGATCCGGGCCGTTGTGAACCGAGTCGCAATGGAAAAAGATCGAGCTTACCAGCGGCTGCCAATCAATAAGTGCGGGTGGCCGCTCGTGGATCGAATACCGGCGGGTTCCGGAAGGGATTCTATGGATGTGGCGCAGCGGTGCTGCTGCGGCGATGGTTCGGCAACCTTGCCCGCGTGCTGCTGCCGGGCCGGGCGTTCTACATCTGGGGCGGATACGCGAACGTGGCGAACTGCCCTCCCGCGATCCAGGAATGCGGCCTCTATTTCTCGCAGACGATCATCTGGGTGAAGGAGCACCCCGTGCTGACCCGCAAGGATTTTATGGGCAACCACGAGTGGTGCTTCTACGGCTGGCGAGAGGGCGCGGCGCACTACTTCAACCCGGAGATTCACAACGCGACCGACGTCTGGAGCGTAAAGTAGGTGAACCCGCAGAGCATGGTGCATCTGACCGAGAAGCCCGTGGAGCTCGCGGTCCGGGCGATGACCTACTCGAGCAAGCCGGGCGAGAACGTGTTGGACCTGTTCGGCGGCAGTGGCTCCACGCTGATCGCCGCCGAGCAGATGGGCCGTCGGGCCTTCCTGATGGAGATCGACCCGCTCTACTGCGACGTCATCGTGAAGCGCTAGGAAAAGTTCACCTGTGGGAAAGCGGCGCGGCCGGTCCGGTCACACTTCGTTCCTCGTGCTAAAATCGTGCGCAACGGAGACGCGCATATCGCTCGCTGACACGAAAACTGGCGCGGCTGAGGACGCATGAAGGGACACGCAGCAACTGAGCGGCCGGCGTGGAATCGTTTCAGCGGTTTGGCCAATAACATAGCCGATACCCTGAACGAGGCTATCCACGCGAGGTACCTAAAACGTCCTCAGGCATTTTGCCACCTTGCCGGTGCAAAGAAGCTCTTGCTGACTGCCGACTACAGCGGTCATCGTATGTCTCCATACCGGACTGTCGGTCTGCTGTTGGTGAACAAAGACGACGTTGCGCCTTGGAAATCAAGGCTTCAGCATCTTCGTAAGGGTTGCCTCGGTCGCCGACGGCTTTCTTACAAAGACCTGCGTCACGACACAATTAGACGGAAAGCTCTTCCTCATTTTCTGGCGAGTGCTGATCGGCTACGCGGCTACTGCCTTGCAGTCGCCTTCGCAAAGAACCTGGACCCGCTTGTCGAGGATGTAGCTGATCACAAAGGCCTCTTGGCACCCCTGGCGCAGTGGCCAAAACCACTTCGCTTATGGGGTCTCTACGTAACTGTGGTTGCGGCAACTCTCATTCAGTCCACTTGCTCAGCCGATGCGGACTTTGTATTTTTTACTGACGAAGATGAACTGGTCAGCCCTCGCGAACGGCTAGAACAATTCGTCACTCTCCTGCGCGTGGTTGTTAGAGATATAGGTCCCAACCAGTATGGTACGATCACGTACGGAACTGCCGGAATGACCGGAAATAACCTCTTCGTCGAGGATATGTGTGCCGTTCCTGACCTAGTCGCTGGTGCCTTAACGGATTACTTGAGATCCGCGGGGGGAGAGGCGACGCTGGAGGTACCGTCCACTGCGCTTGATCCGAGGGCGCGGGTCGTTATTGATTGGATGCTAACCAAAGCGGGTGGTCTTACACGTTTGGCCGCAGTCGATGATGCGGCCCCGGCGCCACAGATTGGACGTGTCCGCTTACTCCGTCGCGATCCTTAAAGGAAGTGGATTCAGATCCTGAGCGGCGCCCGCCGCCCTTTGCGAGGCGGCGGTGGGTCCGCGGCGTCGGCGGCGCGCCCGCGTAGCGGTGGATGCGACGGGCTTGGCGCAAAGGGCGGTCAGCACGTTCTTCGTGCGGCGCAGGTACCATCACAGCGGGCACAAGACCAGAGCGGTATTTGACCGCTACAACATCGTTTCTGAAAACGACCTCCGCGAGGCCGT
>DATMAF010000117.1:0-2838 GCA_035560315.1 Terriglobia bacterium
GAAAGCGGCCAGGCGACTTGCTTCGGCCTGCTCCCGGGCAGGCCGCCAGACAATCTCTCCGGGAAAATTCCACTCCGATGGCATCGCTGTTCCTCGCCCCCAAAATCCCCGTCCGTATCGAGTGTAGAACAGGAACGGCGACTGCCGCTCTCAATTCCTCCACCAAGTGCGCGCTTGACGCGGCGGCGGGGCAAGAGTATTTTCATAACCCGGCCAGATGGCGGAACGTTTTTCGGCTGTGCAGCGAAGCGATCCCGGGCCGCGATCCCTACCCTTGAGGCGCTGACCGCAATGCCCTGGCCGCAAGTCTATACTCCCCTGGGACCGCTGTGGTTGTCGGCGCTGGTGGCGGCGTTGCCCGTCTTCGTGCTGTTGGGGCTGCTGGGGTTGTTCCGCGCGCGGGCCCACACGGCGGCCCTGGCGGGACTGGCTGCCGCCCTGCTCATTGCCCTGCTGGTCTATGGAATGCCCGTGCCGCTGGCGCTGGCGGCGGCTGGCTATGGGGCGGCCTACGGCCTGTTCCCGATCGGCTGGATCGTTCTGTGCGCCATCTTCGTCTATGACATCACCCTGGCTACCGGACAGTTTGCGGTGCTGCGCCAGAGCATTGCCCGGCTGGCCACCGACCGGCGCCTTCAGGCGCTGCTGATCGCCTTCAGTTTCGGCGCCTTCCTGGAAGGAGCCGCCGGATTCGGCACCCCGGTGGCGATTTGCGCCGCCATGCTGATGGGGCTTGGCTTCCAGCCGCTGCTGGCCGCGGGCCTGGCGCTGATCGGCAACACCGCGCCGGTGGCCTTCGGAGCCCTGGGCACGCCCATCCTGGCGCTGGCCGGCGTAACCGGCCTTCCGGTGGAGGGCTTGAGTGCCATGGTCGGACGCCAGCTTCCCCTTTTTTCCATTCTGATTCCGTTCTGGCTGATCTGGGCCATGGCCGGCTGGCGGGGCATGAAGGAGGTCTGGCCCGCCTGCCTGGTGGCCGGAGTGAGTTTTGCCATTCCGCAATTCGCGGTCAGCAATCTCTACGGCCCGACGCTTGTGGATATTGTCTCGGCGCTGGTTTCGATCTTCTCGCTGGTGATTTTCTTGCGCTTCTGGCGGCCCAAGAAGGCATGGCATTTTCCCGGGGAACTGGAGCGCAGGACGGCATGGAAGGAAGAAACCGCGGCGGTGTCCCGCCGCGACGCCTGGCGCGCCTGGATGCCGTGGCTGGTTCTTTCGGTCCTGGTGTTTTTCTGGGGCCTGCCGCCCGTCAAACAGCGGCTGAACAGCATCTCCATGGTCGCGGTTTCCGTTCCCCATCTTGACAAACAAGTGCTGCGGGGACCACCGGTGGTTTCGGCCTCCAAAGCAGAAGAGGCGGTGTTCACGCTGAACTGGCTCTCGGCCACCGGGACCAGCCTGCTGCTTTCCGGCATCCTGTCGGGCTTGCTGCTGGGCCTGCGGCCGTCCGTCCTGGCCCGCATTTTTCTGACCACGCTCTACCGCGTCCGGTTTTCGCTGCTCACCATCGCGGCCATGCTGGCGCTTGGCTTCACCACCCGCTATGGGGGTCTGGACGCCACCATGGGGCTGGCCTTTGCCAAAACCGGCGTGCTGTTTCCGTTCTTTTCCCCGCTGCTGGGCTGGCTGGGCGTCGCCCTGACCGGCAGCGACACTTCCTCCAACGTCTTGTTCGGGAACTTGCAGCAGATCTCGGCGCAGCAACTGGGCGTTTCCCCCTTGCTGGCTGCCGCCGCCAACAGCTCCGGGGGCGTGATGGGGAAAATGATCGACGCGCAAAGCATCGTTGTGGCGGGCGTGGCGACCGGCCAGCACGGCGAGGAAGGCGAAATCCTGCGCTATGTCTTTTTTCACAGCATTGCGCTGGCGGCGCTCGTCGGCCTGCTGGTCTTGCTCCAGGCGCGCGTCTTTCCCTGGATGATCCCCGGAGGCTAATGCTTCGCCGCTGCGGGAGCAAGCTCCCTCCAGCGGTTCCCCAAAGCGCATCTCCGGGCAGGAGCCCGGCTTGCAGCCGCCCTCCTGCTTCCTGCTTTGCTCCTGGAGGCGGAGCAAGTAGAATTTGAATGCCGTGGACTATCTATCGCTCTGGAACACGCTCGCCGGATGCTTCCCGCTGCTTGCCGCCGCGCGAGCGAAGCCGCCAAAAGCCGCTCCCGGCGTTTCCGGCCCGGGAGCCGGCCAGCGCCACCCGCCGATCAATGTCTTTGACTTTGAGGCCCTGGCCCGGCGACGTCTTTCGCGGATGGCCTTTGAATACGTCGATGCCGGCGCGGGCGACGAGATCACCCTGCGCCGCAACCGGGAATGCTTGGACGGGCTGCGGTTGCAGCCGCGGGTGCTGGTGGGAGCCGAGAAGATCGACACCACCGTGGAGCTGTTTGGGGAGCGGCTGGCATCTCCCCTGCTGCTGGCCCCCTGCGCCTATCAGAAGGTTCTTCATCCCGAGGGAGAGTTGGCGACCGCCCGCGCCGCCGCTGCCGCCCAGACGACGATGGTCGTCAGCACGTTCGCGACGGTCAGCCTCGAGCAGATCGCCGGGGCGGCTCCGGCGCGACGTTGGTTTCAACTCTATGTGCAGCCGGATCACGGCTTCACCCGGGAGCTCGTGCAGCGCGCCGAAGCTGCCGGCTACCAGGTTCTGGTGATCACGGTGGATACGCCGATGCTCGGCGTCCGCGACCGCGAGCGGCGCTCGGGCTTCCGCCTCCCGGCGGGCATCGAGCGCGCCAACTTGAAGCCCCTGGGGAAGCGCCTCGCCCGGCTTGGGCACTTTGAAGGCGGGGGAGACTACTACTTGCTGGACCCGGCGATTTGCTGGAAGACGATCGACTGGATTCT
>DATMAF010000118.1:0-2079 GCA_035560315.1 Terriglobia bacterium
ACCAGGCAGAACTTCATTCACAGCCTCGCGCAGCGAGCTTGCCTTCATCGCAGGACAAACGAGTGCATGCCGCTGTTGGTTCCCCAGGTCACCAGAATGGCGATAAAGCCGGCGATGGCAATATAGGCCGCCTTGCGGCCGCGCCAGCCGGCGATGGATCGCGCGCACAGCAGCAGCAGATAGATCATCCAGGTTGCGAACGACCAGGCGATTTTGGGATCGGCAGGCCAGGAGGGCCCCCACACCGAACTGGCCCAGATCGCTCCGCTCACGATTCCCAGCGTGATAAACGGAAAGCCGATTGAAAGCGACTTGTAGGCGAGATCGTCAATCGCCTCGAGCGGCGGCAGCCGGTAATAAAACGCGCGCGGGCGCTTGGATTTCAGCTCCCGTTCCTGGACCAGGTACATCACCCCGGCAGCAAACGTCAGGAAAAACGCCGCGTAACCCAGCACGATGAAGGAGACATGCAGATACAGCCACGCCGTCCGCAGAATCGGCAACTCCCAGGTGGCGGTGCTGCGATCCAGCGCCGCCGGAAGCGTCAGCACAAAGACCAGGGGAAAAAGCAGAACGCTGAGAGACTGGAAGCGGTAGCGCCAGTGCACCAACAGAAACGCGGTGGCCAGCAGGAACGCCAGCAGGGAAGCGGCTTCCCGCAAGTTGGTCGCCGGGAAGTGTTCCATCGCCAGCCCATCTTCCACCAGCGCGACCAGATGGAAGACCACGCCCAGGGAGATGGCCCCCAAGGCCACGCGAAAAATCTTCTGCCGGCGGCCGACCACGGTCAGGATCGCATGCAGCAGGCCGAGCGAATAGAGCACCAGCGCCATGCGCAGCCAGCAATGGCCCATGAGCAACCCTCACTAACATCCTAGTATAGCGCAACTTCCACCCCATCGCCGGGGGCTTTGCCGCCGCTTGTGATCCATTGCATAATAGCTCCTCCGTCCCGCCGAGGAATCCATGCAGGAACCGGGCACGCCGCTGATGCGGCAATACGCCGCCATCAAAAAGCAATTCCCCCAAGCCCTGTTGTTTTTCCGCCTGGGGGACTTCTACGAGCTATTCTATGAAGACGCAGTGGTCGCCGCCCGGGAGTTGCAGATCACGCTGACGTCGCGGAACAAGGAAAAGGGCGTCGCCGTGCCCATGTGCGGGGTGCCGCACCATGCCGCCGAGAGCTACCTGGCAAAGCTGATTCAGAAGGGATACAAAGTCGCCATCTGCGATCAGATGGAAGATCCCCGCCTGGCCAAGAAGCTGGTCCGGCGCGAAGTGACGCGGGTCCTGACTCCGGGCACGGCGGCTGTGCCAGGACTGCTTTCGCCTGGCGACAACAACTTTTTGGTGGCCGTCTGTCCCGGCAAAGACCGCCTGGGGTTGGCCGCGGTCGATGTCTCCACGGGCGAATTCCGGGCCACAGAATTCGAAGGCGCGGACCGCGTGGCCCGGTGCGTGGAGGAAATCGAGCATCTCGCCGCCAAAGAACTGCTGTTCCCCTCCGGCCAGGAGTTTCTGCTCGGTCCGGGCGGGCGCCTGCCGTTTGACAACGGCGAGCCGGGGGCGCTGCGACTGACCCGCACGTTGCTGGAGGACTGGGTATTTGCGCCCGATTACGCCTTCCGCCTGCTCACCGCGCAGTTGCGGGTGCATTCGCTTGACGGGTTTGGTCTTGCGGGGCACCCGGAGGCGCTCCGGGCCGCCGGCGCGCTGCTCCATTATCTGAAGGAAACCCAGCAGGGCTCGCTGGCGCATCTGGACCGCCTCGCCTATTACGAGCGGCGGCAGTGGATGCTGCTGGATTCAGTGACCAGCCGGAACCTGGAACTGGTGGAGCCCTTGTTCAACGGCACCTCCGAGGCGACGCTGATTGCCGCCATGGATCAGACCAGGACCAGCATGGGGGCGCGCCTGCTCAAGTCCTGGATGCTGCGCCCATCGCTTGACCGCCGGGTCATCGAAGCCCGCTGGGACGCTGTCGAAGAATTGACCGCCTCCGCCATCCAGCGCGATAGCATGATCCGCGAACTGGGGAAGGTTCAGGACCTGGAGCGGCTGCTCGGCCGCGTGGCCCTG
>DATMAF010000119.1:0-7189 GCA_035560315.1 Terriglobia bacterium
GGGATTCAGGACCAGATTGGCAAAGGGATCGGTGCGGGGATAATCGAACCAGTTAAACCGCCGCACCTTGTAGGGGCAGTTGTTGGCGCAGTAGCGCGTGCCGACGCAGCGATTGTAAATCTGCTGGTTGAGCCCCTCCTCGCTGTGGACCGTCGCCAGCACCGGGCAGACCGTCTCGCAGGGGGCGTGCTCGCAGTGCTGGCAGAGCATGGGCTGGTGCGCCACCTCGACGGAACCAGCGGCCTCGGAATAATAGCGGTCAATCCGCATCCAGTGCATGGCCCGCCTGCGGCGCACTTCGTCCTTGCCCACGACCGGAACATTGTTCTCCGCCTGGCATCCGATGACGCAGGCCGAGCAGCCCGTGCAGGCCGAAAGATCAATGGCCATGGCCCAGCGATGCCCCGCATAGGGGTGATCCTCCGGCCAGAGGTCCTCGCGGGCCGGCGGGTGTCCGGCAGAGCCGGCCTGAGGATCCCGCTGGAACTGCTCCCAGGTGGTTTCCTGGATGATGGGACGCGGTTTCCACCCTGGCAGGGAAAGCCCTGCCGGAACCGAGAGGGTGTGAAAGTCCTGGGTGCAGGCGAGCGGATGCCGCCGGCCGGTCTTGGCGATGCTAACGGCTACACCGGCAGTTCGCAGCAGCCCGCCGCTCCATTGCAGAAGCCCCGCCGCGTTCTTGCCCACCCGGCCGTCCTCTCCCACGGTCGGCTTGCCCTCCAGCCATTCCGGACCGACTTTGGCAAATCGTTCCGACTCGATGCGGCCATATCCCAGCGCGATGGCGACTACCTGATCGTGCTGGCCAGGCTGGAGGAATGCGGGCAGCTCCAAACGCCCGGCGGCATTGCCGGCGGAGATAGCGACCACGTCGCCGTCGGAAATGCCCAGCCGCTGGGCGGTGGCGGGCGAGAGGCAGGCATAGTTATCCCAGGCCACTTTGCTGATGGGGTCGGGAAGCTCTTGCAGCCAGGGGTTGCCGGCCTGCGCCCCGGAGAGCATGCCCGCCTTGGGATACAGGACCAGCTCCAAGGCGCCGGCATCCGGCGATGCGGCGGGCGAAACGGGGCGCACTGCCGAGGGATTGAACGAGGAGGCCGGGGGAACAGACGGTTCCACGATGGCGTAGCCGTCATGCAGGCTGCGGTTCCAGAAAGCGTCAAAGGAATCCTGCGTTTGCTGGCGGGGAAAGATCGCCTGCCGCCAGTGATCGCGGATCAGCTCGTAGGCCGGCTTCGGTTCCCCGCTCCAGGTGGCCAGCGTTTCCAGCACCGGGCGGCGATTGCCCAGGGGCGCGATGGCCGGCTGCGCCAGGCTGAACATCCCGCTCAGCGGCTCGGCGTCGCTCCAGGATTCCAGAAAATGGTTGTCAGGGCAGACGAAGCGGACCACGCGGGCGGTCTCATCGAGGTGATCCTGGAAGCTGATGGTCAGCGGCACCTGCCGCAACGCCGCGGCGATTTGCGGACCGTCGGGGAGATCGGCGACGGGATCGGCGCCGTCCACGACCAGCGCCGCAATCCGTCCGGCCCGCAAGTCCTGAAGCAGCGCCGCCAGCGCCCGATCGTCACCCTGGCGTTGCAGCGACGGCCGCTCCAGATCCACCGTGGTGCCATAGTTGCCGAGCAGATGGTTGAGGTAGTTGCAGAGAATCTGCATGGCCTCGTCCTGCACTCCACACACCACCAGGCTGCGGCCGCGGTTATCCCACAGGCGAGCGGCCAGTTCCTCCAGCTCGCCTGCGGCGAGCGGCATTGCCCCGGCATCGTCCAGGCGCAGCGAGGAGCCAGCCAGGGCGGCGACGCGCTGCGCCAGTCGGTTCAGGATGGCGCCCATTTCCCCCAGCGACGCGGCGCGGCGCAGATCCGCTTTGCTTCCGGTGATCGACAGGCGGGATTCAAACTGGACATGGTAGGAGAAACTTGGCGGCGCGGACTCCAATGCCCGGCGGCTGGCCCAGCCGGCGGCAAACTCCACCGGGGATATCCAGGTGCCCAGGAAGTCGGCGTCGAAGCTGACGATCACATGGGCGCGGTCGAAGCGGTAATGCGGCAACAGCCGCCGGCCATGGGTCTTCTCGTGCGCATCCAGGATGGCGGAGGCCGAGAGCGGGTCGTAGCTGACGTGGCGCGCATTGGGAAAACCGCGCAGGAACCGCTCAATGGCGGCCCGGCGCGTGGGGCTGGTTACGGTGCCGCTGAGGTAGCAGAGGGAACGGTCCGAGTTGGCCAGTTCGCGCAGGCGGGCCATCACTGCGCCATCCACTTCCGGCCAGGAGGCGGGGCGTCCGTCGATCAGCGGCTCTTTCAGCCGCAGGCTGTCATACAGTCCCAGCACCGACGCCTGTCCGACGGCGCAGAGTCCGCCGCGCGAAAGGGGGTGTTCGGGATTTCCTTCCAGCTTGATGGGCCGCCCATCCCGGTTCTTGATGAGGATGCCGCAGGCAGCCGGGCAGCCGGCGCAGGTGGAGGCGTAGTAAAGGGCCTGGCCGGGAGTCAGGAACTCGGGCTGCACCAGCAGCGGAATGGCCTTCTCCATGGGAGCGCGGGTGCAGCCGGTCAGGAAGGTTCCGGCGACGGCAAAGCCGGCGGCTTGCAGAAAGCTGCGGCGGCTCCAGCCGTCGGGAGAGTCCGGCAACGGATCGGGAAACTCCGCGGCCGCTTCCCGCCGGAACGCTTCCTCGCCCGCCCGTTCCCGCAGCGACGTCCAGTATGTTTTCTCCGCAACCATTCCAGCGTCCTTTGCCTTCACGCTCCGCGCCGTTCCGCCGGCGGGGCATCCGTTCAGTAGTGGCAGGCGGCGCAATCCAGCGTCGCCTTCGCCGGCTTGCCGTTGACGCCGTTCTGGGTGGCGTCTCGATGGCAGTTCACGCACCAGCCCATGCTGAGGTCCGGCACCTGGCTGACGCGCTCCATCGTTTCCACCGGCCCGTGGCAGCTCTGGCAAGCAACCCCCGCGGTGACATGCGGGCGGTGGTCAAACCGGACGTAGTCCGGCAGGTTGTAAATCTGGTTCCACGCAATCGGCGACCGCGCCCCCCACGCCGCCGGCTGGGTGGGATTGAAGCCCACGGCGTCGTACAGCTTTTGAATTTCCGGCGAAACAATCAGTCGCGCGGGACGGCGCTCTTTTTCTGCCGCCGCGTACTCGGCGCGAACGCTGCCCAGAGGCGCGGTAACGAACTTGTGGCAGTTCATGCAGAGGCTGGCGGCAGGGAGGCCTGCGTTGCGGCTGCGTTCGGCGCCGCCGTGGCAGTAGAGGCAGCCGATTTCCAGTTCTCCGGCGTGGAGACGGTGCGAGAACCGGATGGGCTGTTCCGGCTGATATCCCTGCTGGTTGCCGGGCAGGCGAAGCGACGTTGCTCCGCTCTGGAAGAGGTAAACCAGGCAGAAGCCCAGCCCCAGGCTCATCAGAATGGCTGCCAGACGGCCGCTCACGGTTGTGCTCCTCCGCTCCCTGCCGTCGAGGCGAAACCGTTAGCACGGGATTTCTGCATTCTTGCGCGCATAGAACCACCAATTCACGGCCAGGCAGCTCACGTAGTAAGCCGCGAATCCATACAGAGCGTATTCCGGTGTGCCCGAGGCAATCTGTTTTCCAAAAATTTGCGGGATCAGGAACGCTCCATAGGCTGCCACGGCGGATGTCCAGCCTAGCACCGGGCCGGCTTGCGACGGCTCGAAGATGATCGGGATCATCCGGAAGGTGGAGCCATTGCCGATGCCGGCGGTGAGAAACAGCAGCAGGAACAAGATCAGGAACGGAAGGAAGTGCTCCTGCGGCGCCGGGGAGCCCGCGGCGAGCTTGATGTAGCGTGCAGCGCCCAGCGCCGCCACGATCATGACCGCGGTGGAAACCTGGGTGACTTTGGCCCCGCTCCACTGATCCGACAGCCAGCCTCCCACGGGGCGGATCAGGGAACCCACCAGCGGCCCCAGCCATGCGTACACGAACGGATCCGGGGCCTGCGGATTTGGAGAGCCGTCCGGCAGCGTGCCAAAGACCACCCGGATCAGCAACGGCAAGGCCGCCGAATATCCAATGAAGGAACCGAAGGTCATGACATAGAGCCAGGTCATCAGCCAGTTGTGCTTGGAGCCGAAGATGGCGTACTGCCGTTTCAGGTTGGAGGCTACCGTTCCGGGAAACAACTTCATCAGCAGCACGGTTGCGACGATCGTAATCGGCAGCACCAGCCACATGTTCCAGTTGAGGCCCAGCAGGAGGTAAAGGCCCAGCGCCGCCGCCACCAATCCGAGCAGTTGCAGAGCCAGAACCTTCCCAATCGCGAGCAGCGTTGAGTCGATCTGAAATATTGGCAGGTTGGTCATTCCGAACCAGGCGACCACGACCAGGACAAGCAAGATCGGAACCCAGACCAATCCGCAATTCTGGATCCAGACCAACGTGCCAGCGGGACGGCCGCCCACCGCTTCCGGCAACGGCATACCAGGCCCCCCGAGGGCGCCGAACAGCGGGAATGTCATGACCAGGGGAAGCAGGAACTGCATGACGCTGACGCCCAGGTTGCCTAGTCCGGCATTGATTCCCAACGCCGTGCCCTGCATCCGCTTGGGATAAAAGAAGCTGATATTGGACATGGAGGAGGCGAAATTGCCGCCTCCGAAGCCGGAAAGCGCGGCGAGGATGACGAAGGTAGCAAACGAAGTGTTCTTGTCCGTGAGCGCGATGCCAGCCCCCAGGGTGGGCAGCAGCAGCAAGGCCGTGTTCAAAGCGATGACGTTGCGCCCGCCGCCGATGGCGATGAGGAACGAATTGGGGATGCGCAGCGTAGCCCCGGACAAGCCCGCCACCGCGGTCAGCGTGAACAATTGCGACGGCGTGAAGGGAAAGCCCAGATTCTTCATCTGCACCGTGATGATGGACCAGTAGCCCCAAATGGCGAACGCGCACAACAGGCAAGGGACCGAGATCCACAAGTTACGCCGCGCGATAAACTTTCCGGTGGACTCCCAGAACCCGACATCCTCCGGATTCCAGGCGGACAGCGGCGATGCGGTCGGGCGAGTCGGGTCAGTCGTGGCGGCTTTTGACATTCAGGCTCCTTGCCGAATCGCCGTGAGCGATTGATCTTCAATGTGCTTCAGAACTTGGGGGGCTTGTTCCTTCATCATGCGGCGGATGACCACGTGCATCCATGCCAGGCACACCGCCGTGAGAGCCAGGAAGAACATCCAACAGCTGGTCCACAGGCCGGTGTAGCTGAGGAGGTAGCCGAAAATGATGGGGCAGAAGAATCCGCCCAGCCCCCCGATCACGCCCACCATTCCTCCCACCACCCCCACGTCTTCCGGAAAGTAATCAGGAATGTGGCGGTAGACGGCCGCTTTTCCGATGCCCATCACGATGCCAACGACGAAAACCAGAAAGGTGAAGATCCAGACGTTGGCTTGAAAGTAGATGTGGGTAATGCCGCGGGCCAGAAGCTGCTTTTTGGCAACCGTCTCGCCGGGGGAGACTACCGGCTCCTGCCAGAAGACCGAGGTGGGAAAGATCAGCATTCCTTCGTCTCGTGCGGCTGGCTCCTCCAGGCCGGCCGGCTTTGGAGTGTAGGGAAAGACGCGGTCGCCGAGCCGGGTGGTCACGGTGATGGAGTCGGGACCGACTTCTTTCACGACGCCTCCCAAACTGGCCATGACGCCGGAGCCCGGAGACCAGATGTCCATGCGCGGCACGATCAACAGCGCAAAGCTGACCAGGCACAGCCCCAAGACCCACTGCATCACGGCGCGGGCTCCCCACAGATCCGACATCCAGCCGCCGAGCGCCCGGATGACGCCGGACGGCAAGCTGAAGATGGCCGCCGTCAAGCCAGCCGCCGCCACGCTCATTCCATACACGTTGACGTAGTAGGGAATGAGCCATTGAGCCAGCGCCACAAACCCTCCAAACACCAGGAAGTAGTACAGTCCAAAGCGCCACACCCGCGGGTACTTCAGCGGTGCCAGCAGTTGCCGGAAGGATTTCTTAGCGGCGGAGGGAGCGGTGCGATTCTCGGTGAGCAGGAAGAAGAGAACTCCGGTCACCAGCAGGCAGAGCGCATAGACCCGTGGCAACTGCCGCCACTGGTCAAGGTTTGCCCCCTGCTGCGTGAAATAGTTCAAAAGAACCGGGGCGCCCATGCTGGTGATCGCCGATCCGGCGTTGCCGACTCCGAAAATGCCCAGGGCCGTGCCCTGCTTGTCCTTGGAAAACCACACCGAGGTGTAGGCAATGCCCACCGCGAAGCTGGCCCCGGTGAATCCAAAACCCAGGCCCGCCAGCAGAAAGCCGGCGTAGGAATTGGCCTCGCCTTCGAGGTACATGAAAATGGCGGAGACCAGCAGCAGCGCTCCATACACCGGCCGCCCCCCGTACTTGTCTGTCAGCAGACCGACCGGCAGCCGGGTCAGGGAGCCGGTTAACACCGGAATGCCGATCAGCCAGCCGATCTGCACCGGCGTCCAGTGAAACACGCCATTGTCCACCAGGTAAGTGACCAGCACGCCGTTCGTGGTCCAGCACATGAAGCAGACCGTGAAGGCCAGCGTGTTGATCGTCAGGATGGCCCAGCTCTTTCCTGTTTCCTGCATGAAAATATCCTCTCGGCTAAAGGGTCGATCGCCCTGGGGCGCGGTACCACCGGACGACCTGGGGTCTGCGCCACAGGTAGGGATTCGGCACCACCAGGATGTGCACCAGCCGGGTGAAGGGGAAAAATCCAATCAAAACAAACGCGCTCACGATGTGCAGCTTGACCATCACCGGCAAGGCCGCGATGTAGCCAATCTGCGGATTGAACAAGAGCAAAGAACGCAGATAGGGGGTCACGGCGCTGGCGAACCAGGAGGAGCCCCAGGGATGAAAGACCGCAATGTAGATGCCGCTGATCACCTGAAACAGCAGTTGCCCGTAAACAATCCAGTCTGCGAGGGTGGTAACTCTTCGGACTTTTGAGACTTCCGCCCGGCGCACGATGGCGCTGATCAGACCCACCAGCGTCAGCAGCGCAAAGACCAGCGCCGAGACCTCCAGGATGTAGAGCCGCAGCGGCACGCTGTTCCACAGCAGCAGTTCGCGCGGGAACAGGAAGGCGATGACATGGCCGGCCAGCACCGCCAGGACTCCGTAATGGAACGGCACCAGCCCCCAGAAATGCTGGCGGTTCTCCAGGAATTGCGACGACAGG
>DATMAF010000120.1:0-2836 GCA_035560315.1 Terriglobia bacterium
GACGCTCCACGGCTTCGGGCTGCGGGCCGAAGCCGATCTCCGCGAACGCAAGGCCCGCCTCCGGCGCACCGCACCCTGGCGCGATCGGGAGGGACAGCGAAGGGTGCGGAAAGTGCTGGCACTGTCGCGGGTCACGTTGGGAGCCGACGTGGCGGTAACCAGCGTGGTGCTCCAGCGCGCCCGCGAACTTTTCCCGCAAGCGCAGCGGGTACTGCTGGCTCCCGCCAAAGCCCAGGAATTATTCGGCGGGGATTCCTCCCTGGCCATTCGCAGCGTCCCGTATCGCAGTGGAACGCTGCTGGAGCGCCTGGATGGCTGGCGGGAGGTTTTGACGGCGGTCCAGGAGGAGCTGCGGGGCCTCTCGCCGCCCGAATATCTGGTGCTGGATCCCGACTCGCGCTATTTGCAGTTGGGGCTTCTTCCCGCGCTCCGCGAAGAATCCCGCTATTACTTCTTCGAAAGCCGCCGCGCCGGGGGGGAAGGGCCGCAGCCGCTCAGCCTGCTGGCGGGAGAATGGATGAACCAGATGTTTGGTGGCGACGCAACGCCCCGGCCGGCCGTGTCTCTCCGCGGCCAGGACGCGGATTCGGGCCGCCGGTTGCGGCGGCGGCTCCGGGCCGGCGGGGCCAAGCGGATTGTGGCGGTCAGCTTTGGGGTCGGCGGCAATCCGGGCAAGCGCCTGCCCGATCCCTTTGAGGCAGAGCTGGTGGCGCGGCTGCTCCAGTCCGGAGAAACGGTGGTGCTGGATCAAGGGGCTGGAGAGGAAGAAGGAGAACGAGCCCGGCGGCTGGCCGGCGCGATCGAGCGGCATGGCTGGAAGGTAACGAACTTAAGAGCGGAAGCTCTCGGCGAGGACCTCTCGCCACTCTCTGGCGCGCTGCTGACCTGGCAGGGAGGCATCGGAAGCTGGGCGGGGTTGATCAACGCCAGCGATGAGTACATCGGCTACGACTCGGCGAGCCAGCACATCGCCGCGGCCTTGGGGATTCCCACCATCAGCATTTTCTCCGCCGGCACGACGGAGCGTTTTCGCCAGCGGTGGCGTCCGGTCGGAGCCGGAGCGGTGCGCGTCATTGTGGAACCGGAACGGACCCGCGGTGATTCCGTCCAAAAGACGCTGGCGGAGACGATGCGGGCGCATCAGGAGTTCCAGACGACAACAGGCAGGTAAACGGGCCCCCTTGGCCGGCTTCCCCGCCTGGAATGACCGCAGAGCGAACCGCGCTTCTTACTGACGCGCCGGTGGAACCGCTCCGCGCTCCCCCTCCGCGCCGCGCACGAACATGCGTCCGGCCGGGCCGCCCAGAAACATCCCCGCGCGCCCGCCGCCCGGCAACTGGGAGGTGTCCAGCAATCCGTACTGCATCAACGCCCCGGCCGAAGGAGCCAGCTTCAGCGCCTCTTCAATCTGCGCTACCTTCTCTCGCTGGCCGCTATCCAGAATGGTCAGCGCCTGGTCGTGATAGGCTTTGTTTTCCGTCTGGATCTGTTGCTGGATTTGCTGGATTTGGAGCGCCAACGAACCCACCAGAGCAGGATTGTCGCCGGCCGCCATCGCATCGCGGCGCTGTTTTTCCAGCTCCCGAATCTGGGCGCTGAAGTCGCGCAGCTTCTGGTTGTGGGCGTCGCGAAGATCGTTCAGCTCGTTGAACTGGCGCTCCGTGAGCCCCAACACCTCCTTGATGGTGTCCGCGGAACGCAGCGCGCCGCGCCCCGGCGGCGGGCCGGGTGGGAGGCCGGTTTGCGAGTGCCCCGGCAGCGGCATGACCAAAGCGCTGGCGGCGAGAATCATAACCCATCGTTTCTTCATGGCTCCTCCCTCGCTTGAGAACAGACCCCGGTTTCTAATCCCGCATCAGGAAGGGAGGCGCATACGAACCCCCTTCCCGGCGACATCGATTATCCATTATGAACCCACTGGGGCTCAAAAAGTTGCATCTTCTTGCCGGGGCCTGAGGGACTCCAGGGAGGCGCCGGATGGCCAAAGCCGACACCAGCAGGATATTTCTTTACCAAATAGATCAATGCTCTCGCCGAGCGGGAAGTTCCCACGCTCCTGTGCCGCTCTCTCCGCTGGGGAAAGAAATAATCGGCCTGAATCGAACGCATTCCAACTCTGGCACTCAAAGTGCGCTTCCCAACGGCAGACGGCCGGAGCCAAGGATACCGAACTGTCGCCCTGAGCGACAGAAAGCCGGCCGATGGCCTTCAGGAGATGGAAGCGAGGTGACTTATGAACCTCAAGAAAGGCGAACGTTGGGTCTGCAAGGAGTCCTACTGTGGCGCAGAGATCGAAGTGTTGAAGGGAGCCAACACCTCGTGCCCGGGACAGTTCATCTTTCGCTGTTGCTGCGGCAAGGAAATGACCTTGAAGAAAGCAGCGCCGCAAACCGGGATTCGTGAGCCGCCGTGGCGGGGGCGGCAGGGAAGCGGCAAAAGTCCGCCGTATTCACAACCGAAAGGCGAGGATTACCGGCAAGAAATTCGCGACCGGTCTCCTCTCTACACCGTGAGAGAAGGGAGCGGGCGCTATCGCCCGTAGCGATGGGCGAGGTAGGCGGCCAGTTCCCGCTCCATCTCTGGGTAACTCAAGCGCAACACACTCTGAAGCGCTTGCGCCATGCTCTGCCCTTGCCGGAGCGCCCGCAGCAGGTCCAGCAACGGATCGTCGCCATAACGGTCATGGATCATCTGGACCGCGGCAAGGGACTCGCCATAAGCGACAAATGCCTGGGCGGAACTGAACTCCGTAAAGGGCGCCTCCAGGCGCGCCAGCGGAATTTGTCGTGCGGCGGCGTAGCGCCAGCCTAGCTCGGAGGCGAATTCATCAAGCGAT